>DAORHX010000199.1:0-6946 GCA_035438245.1 Rubrivivax sp. | reverse complement strand
TGTTCGACTGCGTGATGCCGACGCGCAATGCGCGCAACGGCCACCTGTTCACGCGCTTCGGCGACCTGCGCATCCGCAACGCGCGCTACAAGGCCGACGAGCGGCCGCTGGACCCGAGCTGCGGTTGCAGCGCCTGCCGCGGCTTCTCGCGCGCCTACCTGCACCATCTGGACCGCTGCGGCGAGATGCTCGGGCCGATGCTGGCCAGCATCCACAACCTGCACTACTACCTGAACCTGATGCGCGAGGTGCGCGAGGCGCTGGATGCCGGTGGCTTCGCTGCGTTTGCTGCGCGCTTTGCGAGCGACCGCGTGACCGGCGTCGACTGAAGTTTCACACCGCGTGCTGCTCGAGCAGATGGTCGGCGCCGTCGTACTGCGCCAGCGCTTGCGCCAGCCACGGCAGCGCGGTGTGCAGTTCGGCGTGCAGCGTGTACGGCGGGTTGATCACGAACACGCCGCTGCCCAGCAGGCCGAAGCCCTGTGCGTCGGGCGGCTGCAGCCGCAGCCGCGCGTGCAGCCAGCCGGCGGGGGCCAGTGCCTTCAGCCCCTGCACCATCGTGTCGGCGCCGGGCTTGGCGACCAGCGGATACCAGACCATCGTCACGACCTGCGCGAAGCGGCGCAGCGCGTCGCGCACCGTCTGCAGCACGCGGCCGTAGTCGGCATGGCCCTCGTAGCTGGGGTCCAGCAGCACCAGCGCACGCCGGGTGGGCGGCGGCAGCTGGCCCTTCAGCGCGGCGAAGCCGTCGGCGCGCTGCACGTCCACGCCGCGCTCGCCGCCGAGCAATGCCTGCAGCGCCTGGTGGTCGGCGGGATGCAGCTCGAACAGCCGCAGCTGATCCTGCGGCCGCAGCAGCTGGCGCGCGAGCAGCGGCGAGCCCGGGTAGCAGCGCAGCGCGCCGTCGGGGTTCAGCCGGCGTACCTGCTGCAGGTAGTCGGCCACGGGCTCTGGCAGCTCGCCGTCGAGCTGCCAGAGCCGGCCGATGCCTTGGCGGAACTCGCCGTTCTTCAGCGCTTGCGGGGAATCCAGCGCGTACCTGCCGGCGCCAGCGTGCACATCGACGAAACGGTAGCCCTTGTCCTTCAGCGCCATGTGGCGCATCAGCTGCAACAGCAGCACGTGCTTGAGCACGTCGGCGTGGTTGCCGGCATGGAACGCGTGGCGGTAGGCCAGCATCAGCGACGTTGGCGCCGCGCCTGGACCAGCTCGCGCAGGTTCACCTCGCGCGGGCCCGGCACCAGGCTGGCTTCGTCACCGGCTTCGACCGTGCCGGTGTCGATCACGCTCAGGTAGGTGCCGCAGTAGCCCGACTGCAGCATCAGCTTGCTGGCCTGGTCGAAGCCGATGGCGTCGTCGAACTTGAAGCACGGGCTGCGGGGTTCACTGATGGCCAGCGTGCAGTGCGGCAGCCGCAGGTAGTCGCCGATCCACATGTCGCCTTCGAGCAGGCCCTGCAGCGTCAGGTTCTCGCCCATCGTGCCCGGGCTCAAGGACTCGTCCCAGGCGGCGACGCGCGCCTGCGCGCGCACCACCTGCCAGAACGCGTAGTGCTCGTGCGGATAGGCATAGACCGACTTGGACAAGCCGCCGTGCACGCTCAGATCGGCCTGCTCGTCGCCGGCCAGGCCCAGCGCGCGCACGGCGACCGGCCCGGCCACCGGCCGCTTGCCGATGGCCGTCAGCACCTGCCGGCCGGCGATCGTGCGCATCGCGGCGCGCGCGACATTGACACTCACCACTCGAATCATGGTCTTTCTTGCCATCCGGCGAAACGCGGCTGGCGATTGCTGCAGTGCAGCATATCACTGGGCCCTTGATTTAGGCTGACGCGCGCAAAAGTCCTTTGTGCGGCGGCATTGACTTTCGGCAGCTCACCGCATCCAAGTGCTTACGGCTGCCGGGCATTGTGGCGACAATCAGCACCCTTCGCGCGCGGGCGCCGCGCGCGCCCGCCCGAGCGCCCCGCCGGTGCGCAGCCGACCAAGTTCCTAGTTCGACGATTGGAGTTCAGATGAATCACCCCTCGATGGAAGGCCAGCGGTTGAACGTGCCCGCGCACGTCAAGCATGCCCGACTGATCGCCTGGGTCGCGGAGATCGCCGCGCTCACCGAGGCGGCCGACGTGTACTGGTGCGACGGCTCGCAGCAGGAGTACGACCGCTTGTGCGAGAAGCTGGTGGCCGGTGGCACGTTCAGGAAGCTGAATCCGGCCAAGCGGCCGAACAGCTACCTGGCCTGCAGCGACCCCGGCGACGTGGCGCGCGTCGAGGACCGCACCTTCATCTGCAGCCAGCGCCAGGAAGACGCCGGCCCGACCAACAACTGGGTGGCGCCGGCCGAGATGCGCGCGCTGCTGCAGACCGGCAAGGCCGACGGCACGCCAGGGCTGTTCCGTGGCGCGATGCGCGGCCGCACGATGTACGTGGTGCCGTTCTCGATGGGCCCGCTGGGCTCGCACATCTCGCACATCGGCATCGAGCTGTCCGACAGCCCCTACGTGGCGGTGAACATGCGCATGATGACGCGCATGGGCCGCCCGGTGATCGAGCTGCTGGGCAGCGACGGGCATTTCGTGCCCTGCGTGCACACCGTCGGCGCGCCGCTGCAGCCGGGCCAGAAGGACGTGTCCTGGCCATGCAACCCGACCAAGTACATCGTCCACTACCCCGAGACGCAGGAGATCTGGAGCTACGGCTCGGGCTACGGCGGCAACGCGCTGCTCGGCAAGAAGTGCTTCGCGCTGCGCATCGCCTCGACCATGGGCCGCGAGCAGGGCTGGCTGGCCGAGCACATGCTGATCCTCGGCGTGACCTCGCCGCAGGGCCGCAAGTACCACGTCGCCGCCGCCTTCCCCAGCGCCTGCGGCAAGACCAACTTCGCGATGCTGGTGCCGCCGAAGGGCCTTGGCGGCTGGAAGGTGACGACCATCGGCGACGACATCGCCTGGATCAAGCCGGGCAAGAACGGCCGGCTGCATGCGATCAACCCCGAGGCCGGCTACTTCGGCGTCGCGCCGGGCACCAACTACAAGACCAACCCGAACTGCATGGATTCGCTGCAGCGCGATGCGATCTTCACCAATGTCGCGCTGACCGACGACGGTGACGTCTGGTGGGAAGGCATGACCGACACGCCGCCGGCGCACCTGATCGACTGGCAGGGCAAGGACTGGACGCCCGAAAGCGCACGCGGTGCCGACGGCAAGCTGCGCCCGGCCGCGCACCCGAACTCGCGCTTCACCGTCGCCGCCACCAACAACCCGGCGCTGGACCGCGACTGGGACAACCCCGACGGTGTGGCCATCGACGCCTTCCTGTTCGGCGGGCGGCGCTCGACCACGGTGCCGCTGGTGACCGAGGCGCGCAACTGGACCGAGGGCGTCTACATGGCGGCGACGATGGGCAGCGAGACCACCGCGGCGATGGCCGGCGGCAACGGCGCGGTGCGGCGCGACCCGTTCGCGATGCTGCCGTTCATGGGCTACAACATGGCCGACTACTTCCAGCACTGGCTGAACCTGGGCGCCAGGCTGCAGTCGCAGGCCGTGCCGCTGCCGAAGATCTACTGCGTCAACTGGTTCCGCAAGGGCGCCGACGGCAAGTTCGTCTGGCCCGGCTATGGCGAAAACATGCGCGTGCTGCTGTGGATGCTGGGCCGCGTCGACGGCACGGCCGGCGGGCGCGAGAACGCTTTCGGTGTCAGCCCGCGCTACGAGGACCTGAACTGGGACGGCCTGAGCTTCTCGCGCGAGCAGTTCGCCGCCGTCATCGGCATGGATCCCGCTGATTGGCAGCAGGAGCTGAAGCTGCACGAAGAGCTGTTCAAGCAGCTGGCACACGGCCTGCCGGCAGAGCTTCCGGCCACGCGCGCGCGCATCGCCGACAAGCTGGCGTCCTGACCGGACCCGGGTCGGGCGCGGCGCGGTGAAGCTGCAGCTGCTGTCCGACCTGCATCTCGAAACCGAAGCCTTCGAGCCGCAGCCGGCGCCTGGCGCCGAGTTGCTGGTGCTGGCCGGCGACATCGACGCCGGCTGGACGGGACTCGAGCGCTTCGCCGGCTGGCCGATGCCGGTGATCTTCGTCGCCGGCAACCACGAATTCGACGGCCGCGAGCTCGACGAGGGCTGGCCGGCGCTGCGCGCGAAGGTCGAAGGGTTCGGCTGGACGATGCTGGAATGCCAGAGCGTCGTGCTCGTCGACCGCGACGGCCAGCGCGTGCGCTTCGTCGGCACCGTCCGCTGGACCGACTTCGACTTGTTCGGCGCCGATCGGAAGCCGCAAGCGATGAGAGCGGCTGCTTACTTCATGCGGCTGATGAAGGCCACGCGCCGCGGCCTGCCCTTCGATGCGGCGGCGGTGCGCGACGAAGCCTTGCGCTGCCGCGAAGGCCTGAGCGCCGAGCTGCAGCGGCCGCGGGCGGATTGGGACAAGATGGTAGTGATCACACACTTTGCTCCCAGCCTGCGCAGTGCGGACCGGCGCTACGGGTCGCAGCCGAGCACGGCGAGCTTCTGCAATGCCGATGACGACTTGCTGGCCCATGCCGACCTGTGGTTGCACGGCCACCTGCATTGCCGTCACGACTACCTCGTGCCGCGGCCGCACGGCGCGCCGACCCGCGTGGTCTGCCAGGCGCGCGGCCACGCGTCCAAGGGCGAAGCCGAAGGCTTCGATGCGGGCAAGCTGATCGAGATCTGAGACGCGGCCGCCGCGCCGGCCTCAGCGCCGCGGACGCGGGCGGCGCGGCCTGGCGGGTGCAGCCCTGGGCTGTGTCACGTCGGCCAGCAGCATCACGCTGCGCACGACGTCCTGCACCGCCTCGGCAAGGTCCGCCGGCGGCTCCAGCGTGTCGATCAGTTGCCGCAGTGCATCGGCGTCGTCCAGGTCGTCCGCATCGAAGTGCAGGTACAGCAGCGCCAGCGGCTCCAGCAGCTGCGGGTCGTCGCTGCGGCTCAGGCCGGGAAAGCGCTCGATCGCCGCGGCGAAGCCGGCCACCCACGGCAGCACGCACTCCGCGACCGACGCTTCGGCGTCCAGCTCGAAGATCCACGGGTCGAACCACTGGCGCGCGGCAATCGCGCGCTCGAGCCGCCCGTGGCGGCGCAGCAGCAGCGCCTCGATGCGGTGCGCGTCGAAGCCCGCCGGCAGCGCGCGCGCGTCCACGTCGGTGATGCACGGCAGCCAGCGGCGCGCCTCGACGCGGTCGGGCTGCAGCAACACGCCGCAGAGGAAGCCGTCGACCGCGCTCACGTCCAGCGGCTGCAGCGGCGCGGGCAGGCCGTCCAACGCCTCCTGCAGGCGCTGAATGTCCTGCTCCTCCTGCGCTTGCGCCGCAGCGTCCTGGTCGTCGTCGGTCGGTGTTCGGCCCATGCCGCATTGTCTCGCCGAAACGACACATCGCATGGCAGGACCGTGGCGCATGCCGAGTTAGGGATGGTTCGGCGCTGGCAGCCTGCCTAGAGTGCCGGCCACGAGCTGTCACACGAACAAGGTCGCGCGGCAACGCGCACCAGGCACCGCACAGGGTCGAAACCGCGGGCTTGGCGAACGGTCCCAACGACGTCCTTTCATAAGGACTTCATCCAGCCCGCCGGGTGACCGGCGGGCTCTTTTTTTGTGCGCTTCGTGCCGGCGCGCCTCGCGCTGCGCCGCGATCCCGCCCGCTGGCCGCCGCCGGCCTGATGTGAACAGGCCCTAGACTGGGTCGATGAAGGAAGCTCGGTATGCCTGGGTGGTCGTGTGGGCGACGTTCGTCGCGCTGGCCATCATCTTCGGCGTCTCATACTCGTTCGCGGCCTTCTTCCAGTCCTTCGCCGGCGACTTCGACGCCCAGCGTGCCGACGTGTCGCTGGTGTTCGGCCTGTCCGGTGGCGTCTATTTCGTGTTCGGCGCGGTCGGCGGCATGCTCGCCGACCGCTTCGGCCCGCGCGCCATCACCAGCGTCGGCATGCTGCTGATCGCAGTCGGGCTGCTGTTGTGCAGCTTCGCCGCGTCGATGTCGATGGTCTATGCCGCCTACGGCGTCGGCGTCGGGCTCGGCATCGCCCTGGTCTACACGCCGTCGATCGCCTGCGTGCAGCCCTGGTTCACGCAGCGGCGCGGCCTGGCCGCCGGGCTGGCCAGCGCCGGCATCGGCGCCGGCACGGTGGCGGTGCCGCTGATCGCCACCTGGGCCATCACGTTGCTGCAATGGCGCGGCGCGATGCGTGCACTGGCCGCAGCTGTGCTGCTGCTCGGGCTGTGCGCCACCTGGCTGCTGCGGCGTGCACCGGTGGCCAGCGCTGCGCGCAGCGACCTGATTCCGGGCTCGAGCCTGCGCGAGGCGCTGCGCGACCGGCGCTACCACTGGCTGTACCTGAGCATCGTGCTGGCGTCACCGAGCATGTTCATCCCCTTCGCCCACGTCTCGGCTGCGGCGCGCGACCTCGGCATCGACGCCGGCAGCGCGGTCGGCCTGGTCGGGCTGATCGGCATCGGCAGCCTCGTCGGGCGTTTTGCCATCGGTGCGCTGGCCGACCGGCTGGGGCGTGCGCAGACGCTGCTGCTGGTGCAGGTGTCCGGCGGCCTGTCCTTCCTGGCCTGGCATGGCGCCGGCGGCTACGCGATGCTGGCGTTCTTCGCGCTGTGGTTCGGCCTGAGCTACGGCGGCATCGTCTCGCTGCTGCCGGCGCTGAGCATGGACCTGTTCGGCGCGCGGGCCGTCGCCGGCATCATCGGCACGCTGTATACCGGCGCCGCGCTGGGCAACCTGTTCGGCCCGGTGCTCGCCGGCTGGGTGTTCGACCGCAGCGGCAGCTATGTGCCGGTGCTGTGGGCCTGCATCGCCTTGTCGGCCCTGGCCGCGCTGGCGTCTTCACGGCTGCTGGCCGCACGCGCGCCGAGCTACTGAGCGCGCCCTGAAGCCCGGGCTGCCGCCGGCCCGCCCGCCGCGCCATCAAGCAGGC
>DAORHX010000198.1:0-7001 GCA_035438245.1 Rubrivivax sp. | reverse complement strand
GCTGCAGCCAGCCGCGCGCCAGCGCGAAGAACCCAAGGTTGGCCAGCAGCAGCAGCGCGACCAACGTGCGCATCGGCGGGCCGCTCAGTCGGCCGCCGGGCGCACGCTGACCTCGCCGCTGACCAGCGTGTGCACCGTGCCGGCGCGCACGCGCAGCGCGCCGTGCTCGTCGACGCCCTCGGCGACACCCGCGGCGATGTTCGCGCCGCTGATGCTGACCGGCTGCCCGGCGAGCAGGTCACGCCGTCGGTAGCCGGCGATGAACGGCGCCAGCCCCTCGCGCTCGAACTGCCGCAGCGTGCGCGCCAGCGGCGCGGCCACCTGCTTCAGTGCGGCCGGCGCGTCGATGTCGGGCCGCAGCTCCTGCAGGCAGGCGAAGCCGGAGCTCATTTCCTGCGTGTGCTGCTGCGGCAGCACGTTCAGGCCGACGCCGACCACCGCCATGCGCCGTTCGCCGACGGCCACCGTCTCGATCAGCACGCCGCCGAGCTTGCGGCCGCGGCCCGGTGCGTCCAGCAGCCACAGGTCGTTCGGCCACTTCAGGCCGATGCGCGGTGCCGCGTCGCCGCACGGCGGGTCCAGCGCCTCGGCCAGTGCCACGCCGACGGCCAGCGACAGGCCGGACCACTGCGGCGGGTTCAACGGCAGCGCCAGCGAAAAGGTCAGCGAGGCGCCGGCGGAGGAATGCCAGACGCGCCCCTGGCGGCCGCGGCCGCTGGTCTGCGTTTCGGCCACCAGCAGGCACGGCCTTGTGTCGTCGTTGCGCCGGCCATGCGGCGTCGGCGGATCCTGCGTGTCCTGGCCGTCGAGCTGGCCGGGGGTGGTCACCGGCGCATTGCGCCGCCCGCTGGACAGCCGCGCACGTTCGAGCAGCCGAGTGTTCGTCGAGTCGGCGCTGGCCACGACCTCGACCGCGATGCCCGGCAGCAGGGCATCGAGCTCATGCCACAACGCCTCGGCGCCCCAGTGCTGATGTCGACGGGCGTGCATCGTCGGCTTGCGGCGGGGTCAGCGCCGCTTCGGCGCCAGCATCGTGCCGCGGCAAGCGGGGCTGCCGCAATGGCACGCGAACTCGCGCTTCAGCTTGGCCGTGAGGCGCCCTTCGATGACCAGCCCGTAGTCGTAGAACAGCTCCTCGCCGGGCTCGATGTCGCGCAGCGCCTTGACGAAGACGCGGCCGTCTTCTTCGTCGGCCTCGCAGTTGGTGTCGCAGGCGTGGTTGATCCAGCGCGCGGCGTTGCCGCCGACGTTGGCGTCGATGACGTGCTGGTCGTCGATGTGGAAGTAGAAGGTGTGGTTCGGCTGGTCCGGGTCGTGCGGGTGGCGGCGCAGCGCTTCCTTCCAGCTGATGCGCTCGCCGAGGTATTCGATCACCGTTTCGCCGGCGCGGATCGGCTGCAGCGCGAACACGCCCTTGCCGTGCACGCCGCTGCGCCGCACCTGCACGCGCCGTCCCTTCGGGTGGGCGCCGTTGACGGCGGCGGCGGGTGCTTGCATGACCTTCTTCATTCGGTACATTGAATCGTGTGGGCGGGCGCGCGCGTGTGCGTGCATGCGCGCGTGAAGGCGGCGATTGTAGGCACGCCGCGCGCGAGCCCCAGGCAGAACAGGGAAGCCATGAGCAAGACGGTCATCATCGCGGAGAAGCCCAGCGTGGCGCAGGACATCGTGCGCGCGCTCACCCCCGTGTCGGGCAAGTTCGACAAGCAGGCGGACCACTTCGAGAACGACACCTACGTCGTCACCTCGGCGGTCGGCCACCTGGTGGAGATCAAGGCGCCGGAGGAATACGACGTCAAGCGCGGCAAGTGGAGCTTCGCGCACCTGCCGGTGGTGCCGCCGCACTTCGACCTGGCGCCGATCGACAAGGCCAAGACGCGGCTGAATGCCGTCGTCAAGCAGGTCAAGCGCAAGGACGTGACGCGCATCATCAACGCCTGCGACGCCGGCCGCGAGGGCGAGCTGATCTTCCGCCTGATCGTGCAGTACGCGGGC
The DNA here is from genome assembly GCA_035438245.1 of Rubrivivax sp. Lineage (GTDB taxonomy): Bacteria > Pseudomonadota > Gammaproteobacteria > Burkholderiales > Burkholderiaceae_C > Rubrivivax. The sequence continues at coordinate 5,006 of DAORHX010000198.1, read as the reverse complement.
GGCGAGAAGAAGCCGATCGACAAACCGATCCAGCGCCTGTGGCTGCAGAGCATGACGCCGCAGGCCATCCGCGACGGCTTCGAGCAGCTGCGCAGCGACGAGCAGATGCACGGCCTGGCCGACGCGGCGCGCAGCCGCTCGGAGGCCGACTGGCTGGTCGGCATCAACGGCACACGCGCGATGACCGCCTTCAACTCGCGCGACGGCGGCTTCTTCCTCACCACCGTCGGCCGCGTGCAGACGCCGACGCTGAGCATCGTGGTCGAGCGCGAGGAGAAGATCCGCAAGCACGTGCCGCGCGACTACTGGGAGCTGCGCGCCACCTTCGACGCGCAGGCCGGGCCGTACGAAGGCAAGTGGTTCGACCCGGCCTTCAAGAAGAACGCCGACGACCCCGAGCTGCGCGCCGACCGGCTGTGGGACCCCGCTGCCGCCGAGGCCATCGCCGCGGCCAGCCGCGGCCAGCCGGCCAGCGTGACCGAGGAGTCCAAGCCCACCACCAGCAGCTGCCCGGCGCTGTACGACCTGACGACGCTGCAGCGCGAGGCCAACTCGCGCTTCGGCTTTTCCGCCAAGACCACGCTGTCGCTGGCGCAGGCGCTGTACGAAAAGCACAAGGTGCTGACCTACCCGCGTACCGATTCGCGCCACCTGCCCGAGGACTACCTGGGCGTGGTGAAGAACACCTTCGACATGCTGGCCAAGGAAGACCTGCCGGGGCCGCTGAAGGCGCTGGCCGCGCACGCCAGGCTCGGCCTGAAGGAGGGCTACGTCAAGCCGACGAAGCGCGTCTTCGACAACGCCAAGGTGTCGGACCACTTCGCCATCATCCCCACGCTGCAGGCGCCGAAGAGCCTGAGCGAGGCCGAGGCCAAGCTCTACGAGCTGGTGGTCAAGCGTTTCCTGGCGGTGTTCTACCCGCCGGCCGAGTTCCTGGTGACCACGCGCATCTCCACCGTCAAGGCGGCCGACAAGGAACACAAGTTCCAGACCAACGGCAAGGTGCTGGTCAAGCCGGGCTGGCTGGCGGTGTACGGCAAGGAGGCGCAGGAGGACGACGCCAACCTGGTGCCGGTGGCCGCGGGCGAGATCGTGCGTACCGAGAGCGTCGACGTGCTCGCGCTGAAGACCAAGCCGCCGGCGCGCTACACCGAGGCCACGCTGCTGAGCGCGATGGAAGGCGCGGGCAAGCTGATCGACGACGACGAGCTGCGCGAGGCCATGGCCGAGAAGGGCCTGGGCACGCCGGCCACGCGCGCGGCGATCATCGAAGGGCTGATCCTCGAAAAGTACATGCACCGCGATGGCCGCGAGCTGGTGCCCACCGCCAAGGCCTTCCAGCTGATGACGCTGCTGCGCGGCCTGGGCGTGGAGGACCTGACCAAGCCCGAGCTGACCGGCAACTGGGAATACCAGCTGGCCGAGATGGAGCACGGCCGGCTGAAGCGCGAGGCCTTCATGGCCGAGATCGCCCGCATGGCCGAACGCATCGTGAAGAAGGCCAAGGAATACGACCGCGAGACCATCCCCGGCGACTATGCGACGCTGGCCACGCCGTGCCCCAACTGCGGCGGCGTGGTCAAGGAGAACTACCGGCGCTTCGCGTGCGAGGCATGCGACTTCAGCATCACGAAGATTCCCGGTGGCCGCAGCTTCGAGCTGGCCGAGGCCGAAGCCTTCCTGCGCGACAAGAAGATCGGCCCGCTCGAAGGCTTCCGCTCCAAGGCCGGCTGGCCGTTCAGCGCCGAGCTGCGGCTGGCCTACGACGACGAGATCTCCAACTGGAAGCTCGAGTTCGACTTCGGCGAGGACGCCAAGCGCGAAGCCGAGTCGGGCGAGCCGGTGGACTTCTCCGGCCAGGCGAGCCTGGGCGCCTGCCCCAAGTGCCAGGGCCATGTCTACGAACACGGCACGAACTACGTGTGCAAACACGCCGTCGGCGCGCACGTCACCTGCGACTTCAAGACCGGCAAGATCATCCTGCAGCAGCCGGTGGCGCGCGAACAGGTGACGAAGCTGCTGCACACCGGCAAGACCGAGCTGCTGGAGAACTTCGTCTCCAACAAGACGCGGCGCAAGTTCAAGGCCTATCTGGCCTACGACAAGAAGGAAGGCAAGGTGGGCTTCGAGTTCGAGCCGCGGCCGGCGCGCGGTGCACCCAAGCCCGCGGCAAAGTCGCCGGCCGCGAAAAAGGCCACGGCCGGCAAGGCGGCGTAGGGCAGCGCAGCGCGCCGCAGCCGAGGCGGCTAGCGCAGAATCGGCGCGATGAACATCCCCCATCTGCGCGTCGCCGCTTCGCTGGCCCTGGCCTCGTTCTGCGCCCTGGCGCAGGCCGACATCGTCTTCGCCGTCAACGAGGGCGTGACCTACCGCGTGCCCAACGAGGAGATCCGCGCGCGCTACGCGGCGATCGCCGCCGACCTGTCCAGGCTGCTGAAGCAGCCGGTGCAGGTCGAGCCGGTGGCCGACTATCCGAGCCTGCGCAAGGGTCTGGCCGACAAGACCTACGACCTGGCGCTGGTGCACCCGGCGCACCTGTCGATCGAGGCCATCAAGAAGTCCGACTACAAGCTGCTGGCGGTGACCAAGGGCTTCCAGGAATACAAGGCCAGCTTCCTGGTGACGGCCGATTCGCCGCTGAAGTCGATGGCCGACCTGAAGGGCCGCAAGCTGGGCGCGCCGGACGAGGACTCGATCACCTCGTGGATGGTGCGCGCGACGATGCGCGACCTGGTCGGCGATGCCAAGCAGGTGTCCTACGTCTACACGCGCTACCAGGACGCGGTGCCGTTCTTCGTCGAGAACAGCCTCACCCCGGCCGGCGCCACCGCCTCCAACGCCGTGGTCAAGGGCTGGGAGGCCAAGGGCGGCAAGGTGCTCGGCACCTCGAAGGCGGTGCCGATCAAGCACGTCATCGCCAGCCCCAAGGTCTCGGCCGAGCAGGCGGCGGCGGTGCGCGACTACCTGCTGGCGCTGGACAGCAGCGACGAGGGCAAGAAGAAGCTCGAGCCGACCAAGTGGAAGGGCTTCGCCGCCTACGACAACGCGCAGCTGATGGCGCTGGGCACCTGGCTGGGCCTGTGACCTAGACTTTCGGCGGGTGCGCCCCGCCGATGACCGCTGCCGTCTTCTTCAAACTGCTGGCCGTCCTGGTGACGGTGGGCCTGGGCTGGCTGGCCGGCCGCATGCGCTGGCTGGGCGAGACGCAGGCCGACCCGGCGCGCGTGCTGTCGGCGGCGGCCTTCTACATCTTCGTGCCGGCGCTGCTGTTCCGCACCACGGCGCGCGTCGACCTGGGCGGGCTGCCGTGGCGCATGCTCATCGCTTATTTCCTGCCGGTGGTCGGGCTGATGCTCGCGGTGCATGCGTGGCAGCGGCGGCGGCGCCGCCGCGACCCGGCGCTGCCGGTGGCCGCGCCGGCCGTGCGCGCCATCTCGGTGGGCTTCGGCAACAACGTGCAGATGGGCATCCCGATGGCCACCGCGGTGTTCGGCGAAGCCGGCCTGGGGCTGCACCTGATGCTGGTCAGCGTGCATGCGCTGGTGCTGCTGTCGGTGACCACGACGCTGGTGGAGCTGGACCTGGCGCACGACAAGGCGCGGCGCGAAGGCGGCGGCAGCCTGTGGCGCACGCTGGCCAGCACCGCGCGCAATACCGTCATCCATCCGGTGGTGCTGCCGGTGCTGGCCGGGCTGGCGTGGAACGCGCTCGGCCTCGGCCTGCCGGCGCTGGTCGACGAAGTGCTGCAACTGCTGGGCAGCGCGGTGGTGCCGCTGTGCCTGGTGCTGATCGGCCTGTCGCTGGCCTACTACGGCACGCAGGGGCAGGCGCGCTCGGGCGTGGCGATCGCCGCGGCCAAGCTGCTGGGGGTGCCGGCGCTGGTGTTGTTGGTGGCGCGCTGGGGCTTCGGCCTGGACGGCCTGGCGCTTTCGGTGATGGTCATGGCCGCCGCCGCGCCGGTGGGCAGCAATGCGCTGATCTTCGCCCAGCGCTACCACGCGCAGCAGGCCGAGGCGACGGCGGCGATCGTCTTCTCGACGCTGGCCTTCATGCTGAGCGCGCCTCTGTGGCTGACGGTGCTGGCCTGGTTGCAGGGCTGACGCGGCGTATATACTGATGCCATATGGCACTCAGGAGACCGCGATGGCCGACAGCACCGTGTTCACCAACAACCGCACCCAAGCCGTCCGCCTGCCGGCGGAGACACGCTTTCCGGACACGGTCAAGAAGGTCACCGTGAGGGTGGTGGGCGTGGAGCGCATCGTCGCGCCGATCGGCGCCGCCTGGGACAGCTTCTTCGACCGCGGCCTCATGCCCACCGACGACTTCATGGCCGAACGTGCCAGCCAGGAACAGCCGGCCCGCGAGAGCCTGGACGCGTCCGCACCACAGCGCAAGGCCCGGCGGCAGCGGTAGGTGGGCGGGATGCTCGCCTACATGCTGGACACGAACATCGCGATCTACGTCATCAAGCGCAGGCCGGCGGCGGCGCTGGCCTTGTTCAACCGCCACCACGGCCGCATGGCAATCTCGGCGGTGGTGCTGGCCGAACTGCAGCACGGCGCGGCAAAGAGCAGCGACCCGGCGCGCAACCTGGCCGTGGTCGAAGACTTCTGCAGTCGGCTCGTGGTGCTCGAGTACGGCGCCAAGGCCGCCGCGCACTACGGCAGCATCCGCGCCGACCTGGAGAGGGCGGGCACCCCCGTCGGCGTCAACGACCTGCACATCGCAGCGCATGCGCGCAGCGAAGGGCTCACGCTGGTCAGCAACAACCTGCGCGAGTTCGAGCGGGTGCCGGGGCTGTTGCTGCAGAACTGGGTGGCCGAGGCGACTTGATTGCCCGCCGCAAGCCATGCCGATGAGGAACCGGATGTTTGGGACAATCCACGGATGAGCCCGACCGACATCCCCGCCTACATGGCCCACGTCGGCGTGGCCGCGCGCGCTGCGGCCACGGCGATGGCGGCCGCGGCCACCGCGGCGAGGAACGACGCGCTGCGCGGCCT
>DAORHX010000197.1:0-7006 GCA_035438245.1 Rubrivivax sp. | reverse complement strand
GGCAGCTGGCGACGCCGGCCAAGCCTGCCGCAAGGCCCGCCGCCATAGCGGCCGCCATGTCGGCCGATCCCGCCGAGGCGGCATCGCTGAGCGAGCTGCTGGCGCGCCTGGGCAAGCTGGAACTGGCCGGGCTGGCGGGGCGGCTGGTGACCGGCTGGCGCACCGACCTGGAAACCATCGTCGAGGCCAACAAGAAGTCCTACGCCGGCCTGCAGGACATGGTTGGCCGACAGATGGCCCACTTGAAGGAGCGCATCGGCGAGATGCAGGCGGTGGCCAAGGTGATGACGGTGATCGGGCCGAAGGACAGCGTGCGCCACCTCGACGACCTGGCGCTGGCCAGCGTCGAGATGGCGCTGGCCGATGTGCGCGAACTGGCCGATGCCGCTGCACAATCGCAGCGCGAGGCCTTCGACCTGGTGCATCGCCGGGTCAGCGCCAACATCGAGGAAGTGCAGCGCCTGCTGCGTAAATGAAGGAGACAAGCAGATGACGAACCGACATTGGCAAGCCAGCTACGGCAAGGTGCCCCACGAGATCAACGCCGACGCCTACCCGTCGGTGACGGCGATGATGGACGAGGCGATGAAGAAGTTCGCCGAGCGTCCGGCCTTCCGCTGCGCCGGCCAGACGCTCAGCTACGCCGACATGGACCGGCTGTCGCGCGACTTCGCCGCCTACCTGCAGAGCAAGCTCGGCGTGAAGAAGGGCGACCGCATCGCGGTGATGACGCCGAACCTGCTGGCCTTCCCGATCGCCTTCCTCGGCATCATCCGCGCCGGCGCGGCGCAGGTGAACGTCAACCCGCTGTACACCGCGCACGAGCTGGAGCACCAGCTCAACGATGCCGGCGTGCAGACCATCGTCGTCTTCAGCGGCGTGTCGGGCACGGTGGCCGAGGTCAAGGCCAAGACCGGGCTGAAGACGGTGATCACCAACGGCGTCGGCGACGGCAGCGGCAAGGCGCTGCCGAGCCCGCCGGTCGATGCGCGGCTGGCCGGCGCGGTGAGCTTTGCCGAGGCATTGGCCGAAGGCGCGAAGCTGCCGTTCACGCCGGTGGCCTCCAGCGGCGACGACCTGCTGTTCCTGCAGTACACCGGCGGCACCACCGGTCTGAGCAAGGGTGCGGCGCTGTCGCACCGCAACCTGGTGGCCAACGCCGAGCAGTACAAGGCCTTCATGCCGGCGGAACTGCTGGTGCCGGGGCAGAGCATCGTCACCGCGATCCCGCTGTACCACATCTTCGCGCTGATGGTGAACTACATCACCTTCTTCACGCTCGGCGCCGACAACTGGCTGGTGCCGAACCCGCGCGACTTTGACGCCTTCATCGACACCATGAAGGCCGCCAAGCCGAACGTCTTCATGGGCGTGAACACGCTGTATGCCGGGCTGGTGGCGCACCCGCGCAGCAAGGAGGTCGACTGGTCGCATCTGAAGCTGTCCGGCGGTGGCGGCGCGGCGGTGATCCGCGCGGTGTCGGACAAGTGGAAGGCGATGACCGGGCGCATCATCCACGAGGGCTACGGCCTGAGCGAAACCAGCCCGGTGCTGAGCTTCAACCCGCTGTGGATGAGCGAATTCACGGCCACCACCGGGCTGCCGATGCCGTCGACCGACATCAAGCTGATCGACGACAACGGCAAGGAAGTGGCTCTGGGCGAATCCGGCGAGATCGTCGCCAAGGGCCCGCAGGTGATGAAGGGCTACTGGAACAAGCCCGAGGCCAACGCCGCGGCGTTCACGCCCGACGGCTACTTCAAGACCGGCGACGTCGGCGTGTTCGACGCCCGGGGCTTGCTGAAGATCGTCGACCGCAAGAAGGACATGATCATCGTCTCGGGTTTCAACGTCTATCCGAACGAGATCGAGGACGTGGTCACCGGCTGCCCCGGCGTGGCCGAGTGCGCGTGCATCGGCGTGCCCGACGAGAAGTCGGGCGAGGCGGTCAAGGTGTTCGTGGTCAAGGCGCCGAATGCCACGCTGAGCGCCGACGACGTGCTGGCGCACTGCCGCAAGCAGCTCACCGGCTACAAGATGCCGCGCCACGTCAGCTTCATCGAGTCGCTGCCGAAGTCGACGGTGGGCAAGATCCTGCGCCGCGAGTTGCGTGACGTGAAGTGATCCGGCTGGGCCAGCGACACGCGCACGCCGGCAAGTTGCGGCGCGCGTCGCTCGGCTCTCGTGCCGATTTGCGATCGACCGCGTAGAGCCGCCGTTGACGGCCATCGGCGCTTCGCCGCCGTTCGACAACTCTCGGAACCGTCAGCGTCGAGGCACTGCTACACCTATATGAGCGCTGCGTCCACCCTGCAGCCGCAGCGCTTCAGTTGAAGCGCATGCTAGGATGTACACAGTTGAGCACAGGAGCATGGGCATGTCGACCACGATGACGGTTCGGCTCGAGGACGAGGTCAAAGACCGGCTCGATCGCCTGGCCGAGTCGACGCAGCGCAGCAAGTCGTTCTTGGCTGCGGAAGCCATCCGTGAGTTCGTCGAGAACAACGAGTGGCAGATCTCCGAGATCCGCGCCGCACTCGCCGAGGCCGACGCCGCCGACTTCGCCACTGACAAGGAGCTCGCCGCGGTGGCCAAGAAGTGGAAGGTGAATGCGCGTTAGATGGTTGCGCAAGGCGCTTCGCAACCTCGACGAGGAGGCCGCCTACATCGCCAATGACGATTCGGCGGCAGCTCGAATTGTTGTCGAACGTGTGTTGAACGCGGTGGCGATGCTAGCCCAGCAGCCCGACATGGGCCGTCCGGGCCGCGTGCCGGGCACACGAGAGCTTGTCGTCCCGAGAACTCGCTACATCGTTCCGTACAGGGTTCGCGGCGACGTCGTCGAGATCCTGCGCGTGTTCCACACGTCGAGGCGACTTCCGCAAAGCTGGTAACGCCGTGGCCGGCGTTGCCGGTTTTGACATCTGCCGTGGCACACGGTGAATTCGACGCGCAAAGCGCTCGCCGCCGGCAAGCGATTCGCGCAGGCGAGAGTCGGCTGTGCGGCACGGCGCACCGCTTCGGGTTGAATGCTCACTGATGGCAGCCCGCCGGAGGCCACGAACGGCTGGTTCGCAGATGGCAAACGCGAAAGAACCGGGCCTCGAACGCCACCCGGCATCAGGCGACCGCGACCGCCGGGCGGCCGCTGGGCTTCCACCAGCCTTTGGCCTTGGCGCGCCGGCAGTGCGCCGCGTCGTGGTTCAGCCAGTGCGCGCCGTCCTTCGTCACCACCAGCAGCTCCTCCCACTTGGTGCCGACACGCTGGTCGGGCGTGGCGATGTGCGGCTCCACCGCCCACAGGCCCTCGGGGACGGGGTGGTCGCATTCACGGCCGTCGTTCCACAGCGGCGACTCGACCCACTTCGGGAGCACCTTCGACACCCAGGTCTTGCTCATCAGCTTGACGTAGGTCGGCAAGCCGAAGCCGAGCCAGCGCACGCGGTGCAGCAGGTTGGTGTCCAGCCGGCCCATGCGGTGGCCGATGACGCGGTGCGGGTAGTAGCGGTGCACGTTGATGAAGCCGGCGTCTTCGATGATCGCGTCCACCTCCTGGTAGATCGCGCGCATGGTCTTCTTCTGCCGCACCGCCTTGACGATGTGCTCTCGCACCTGCATCAGCACCTGGTCCATCTGGTCCACCGTGGCATCGCCGCCGTGCACGAAGCAGTAGCCGATGTCGGACGAGTAGCCATCGACGATCGGCGCCACGTCCAGGATCACCGGCATGCCGGGCTGCAGGCGCGTGTTCGACGGCAGGAACTTCAGGTTGATCCAGAAGTCCTTGAACGCCGCGCGCTTGCCGAACCAGGCGAAGGGGTCGTGGAACATGTGCGTCACGCCGCGCGCGGCCAGCCACTCGCGCAGCAGGCGCACGGCGTCCTTCTCGGTCATGCCCGTTTTCAACTGCGCCTGCACCGCCTCCACGCACTCGTAGGCCAGGTTCTGCACCTTGCTGAATTGCTGCAGGTCGCTCTTGTCGAATCCTTCGAACTTCATTCCGGTCTCCATCGGTGAGTCAATCGATGGCCGTGATCGTAGGTTTGGGCCCTGCCGGCCGCTTGACTCTGCGTGCCATCGGGTTGATATTTCTCGCCAATGACGACGGCCCATACCTGGGTGCGCAGCGGCGTCCTGGCCGGGCTGCCGCAACTGCTGCACGAGCTGGGCGTCGATGCCGACGCGCTGGCCGAGCACTGCGGCATCGATGCTGCGGCCTTGCGCCAGCCCGACCTGCCGGTGGCCGCCATGGCCGTGGTGTCGCTGTTCGAAAGCGCGGCCAGCGCCACCGGGCGTCAGGACTTCGGCATCCTGCTGGCGACACGGCAGAACCTGTCGGTGCTCGGGCCGCTGTGGATGACGATGCGCAGCGCGCGCAGCGTGCGCGACGCGCTGCAGGTGCTGGCCGAGTTCTTCGTCGTGCACACCAACGGCGCGCTGGTCGGGCTGCAGATGCTGGACGACGGCGGCGCCTGCGTCAGCTACAGCCTGGCGGCCGGCGTCAGCCCGCGCGACCGGCAGACGGTCGAGCTCGGCCTGGCGCTGCTGTGCCACGAACTGCGCGGGCACCTCGGTGCCGGCTGGTCGCCGCGCGCGGTGCAGTTCTGCCACGACCGCCCGGCCTCGCTGGCCAGCCACGCGCGCTGCTTCGGGCGCGGCCTGAGCTTCAACCAGGACCGCAATGCGCTGTGGCTCGACGCCGCCTGCCTGGCCACGCCGCTGACGGGGGCGGGGCAGCCGTCGCATGCGCGGCTGCGGCAACTACTGGTCGGCCGGCGCGACAACGCCCAGGCGGTGGCGGCCAAGGTCGAGAACACGATGCGCGAGCTGATGCCCTTTGCGCCGTGCACGCGCGACGGCGTGGCCCGGCTGGTCAACCTGTCCGAACGCACGCTGCAGCGCCGCCTGGCCGAGGCCGGCACCACCTTCCAGGCGCTGCGCGACCGCGTGCGTGCCGACATCGCGCTGAAGTACCTGCGCCAGTCGAGCCTGCAGGCGGCGCAGGTGGCCGAGATCCTGGGCTACTCGGAAGCCGCGGCGTTCACCCGCGCGTTCAAGCGCCAGCACGGGCTGACGCCGAGCCAGGCACGTGCCGACGCGGCCCGTGCCTCGTAGTCCTACGAGGTGACGCCGGCGCTGCAAGCTCGCACCATCGCGGCCATCCACACCGAAGGAGTCGGCCAACAGACTCCGCCAGCACGAAGAGAAAGGGATGACCATGAAGTTGCGTATCGCCTTGCCGTTGCTCGTCGCCGCCGTCACGCTGTCGGCCTGCGTCTCGCAGAGCACCTACAAGCAGGAGGTCGCCAAGGCCGACACCTACCAGCAGCTGAACAGCCGGCTGCAAAGCGAGATCGCCGCCGACCAGGCGCAGATCACCCAGCTGCAGAACGTGGTGCGCGTGTCGCTGGCCAACGGCATCCTCTTCCCCGAAGGCGGCTGGGAGCTCAACGCCTGCGGCAAGGCCACCGTCGCCAAGCTCGCGCCGGTGCTGAAGACACTGAGCGGGCAGACGATCCAGCTCAAGGGCTACACCGACAACCTGCCGATCGGCCCCGAGCTGCGCAGCCGCTTCCCGAGCAATGTCGAGCTGTCGAAGGCCCGCGCCCAGGCAGTGGCCAGCGAGCTGGTGGCCCAGGGCGTGGCCGGCTCGATGATCAGCGTCGCGGGCTTCGGCGATGCCGATCCGGTGGCGTCGAACGACACGCCGCAAGGCCGGGCGAAGAACCGGCGCGTGGTGATGGACATCGTCAAGGCGAAGTAGACGCCTCGCCACCGAACCGAAGGAGTCTCAGATGTACAAGCTTCGCCCGAAGTGGCTGGCCGCCGCCGGCGTGCTGGCTTTCGCCGGCTATGCCGCGGCCGACTACCCGCTGATGAACATGGTCGCCGACAAGGTGATCCAGAAGTACCAGTCGGCCAACTGCGAGCAGTTGTGGGAGCAGAAGAGCAAGCCCAAGAGCGACCAGGAGCAACGGCTGATGGGCCTGCTGAAGAGCGACCCGCAGCTGCGCAAGGCCTTCATGGACAAGGTGGCCGGCCCGATCGCCAACAAGATGTTCGACTGCGGGATGATCCCTTGAAGCCGGCCCTGCTGCGCCAAGCGCTGGCGGTGTTGATCGCCGGCGCGCTCATTGCGCCGGCCGCCGCGCAGACGCCCGCGGCGCCGAAGGCCCCGGCCGCACAGGCCGCCGCGAAGAAGAAGGCGGTCAAGCCCGCACCCTTCACACCGGTGCTCGAGCCGCGTGCGGTCGAACTGCTGCAGGCGATGAGCCAACGGCTGGCGGCGGCGAAGACCCTGTCGTTCACGGCGGTTGCGAGCTACGAGTACCCGAGCCGGCTCGGCCCGCCGCTGGTCTACACGATGCGCTACGACGTCGCGCTGCAGCGGCCCAACCAGTTGAAGATCGTCGTGCCTGGCGACGGCCCGGCCACCGAGTTCACCTTCGATGGCAAGGAGATGGTCGCCTTCGCCCCGGCCGAGAACCTGGTGGCGGTGGCCGCCGCGCCGCCGACGCTCGAAGACGCGCTGCAGCAGGCCTTCGACACCGCCGCGATCTACTTCCCGTTCACCGACCTGCTGCTGAGCGACCCCTACGGCGCGATCAGCGCCGGTGCGATCCTGGCTTATGTCGTCGGGCCGTCGGCCATCGTCGGCGGCGTCAGGACCGACATGGTGGTGTGGGCCAACAACGACGTGTTCCTGCAGTTGTGGATCGGCGCCGACGACCAGCTGCCGCGGCGCATCCGTGCGCAGTTCCGCGCCGACCCGAAGGGCCTGCGCCACGACCTGGAGCTGAGCAACTGGAAGCTCGACGGCACGCTTGCGGCCGAAACCTTCAGCACCGCCAAGGCCAAGGCCGGGCAGCCGATGGCCTTTGCCGCGCCGGGGCGCAAGTTGCCGATCGGCGTGAAGCCGGTCGCAGGCGGCGGCAGCATCAAGCCGGCCGGTAAGAAGTTATCCGTAAATAGTACACTTGCGTTCCGAGCCGCATTTCACGCGGTG
>DAORHX010000196.1:0-7054 GCA_035438245.1 Rubrivivax sp. | reverse complement strand
CCTCCGGCCTCTACGTCCCGAACGTAGCGCTCTACCAGGCTAAGCTACACCCCGATACGGCCGGATGCTCAGAACGAGCGATGCACCGACCGAACGCATAAGTCTAACAGAGCGTCGCGCGCCACCGATGACGGCAGCACACGCAGGCTTTCGCTGGCCTGGTCGGCTTCGCGCTGTGCCAGCTCGCGGGTCGCGTCGAGCGCGCCGGTGCGGCGCACCACGTCGACGATCTGCGGCAGGCCCTGCACTTCGCCGTGCTCGATCGCGTGGCGGATCAACTCGCGTTCGGCCGCGGTGCCGCGCTCCATGGCGATCAGCAACGGCAACGTCGGCTTGCCTTCGCGCAGGTCGTCGCCGACGTTCTTGCCCAGCGCATGGGGGTCGCCTTCGTAGTCGAGCAGGTCGTCGACCAGCTGAAACGCGGTGCCCAGCGAACGGCCGTAGCTGGCGCAGCACTCCTCGGTCTCGAGGTCGACATTCGCGAGCACCGCGCCCAGACGCGCGCTGGCCTCGAAGAGTTTGGCGGTCTTGAAGCGGATCACGCGAAGATAGTCCGGCACGGACAGGTCCGCGTCGTGGATGTTCATCAGCTGCAGCACTTCGCCTTCGGCGATGACGTTGGTGGCATCGGCCAGCACCTCGAGCACCCGCATGCGATTCACCGACACCATCATCTGGAAGGCGCGCGAATAGAGGAAGTCCCCCACCAGCACGCTGGCGGCGTTGCCGAACATCGCATTCGCGGTCTGCCGGCCGCGCCGCATCGACGATTCGTCGACGACATCGTCGTGCAGCAGGGTGGCGGTGTGGATGAACTCGACGATCGCGGCGAGTTCATAGCGCTCGCGGCCCTCGAAGCCCAGCGCCTGGGCGAACAGCAACACCAGCCGCGGCCTGATGCGCTTGCCGCCGGCGCTGATGATGTAGTGGGAGATCTGGTCGATCAGCGCAACGCGCGACGACAACCGCGCACGGATCGTGGCGTCGACCTCCTGCATCGCTGCGTCCAGCGGATCACTGCGAACGGAGGAAGGGGCTCGAACTTCGATCACGGCACGCGGCAGCAAGGGGCCTCGATTATAGAAGCCCGGCTGACGCCCCGAACGCGGGGCATCGGGGCGTCCGACTCCGCGGGCACCCATGTGCTAGAATCAAAAGCTTTTCGCCGGGTGCCGAGCGGTCTACGAAGGGTCTACGCTGGCGAGGGCTTCATGAAAGGTCTCTTATGTACGCGGTCATAAAAACCGGGGGCAAACAGTACAAGGTTGCCGCCGGCGAGAACATCAAGGTAGAACAGATTGCTGCGGACGTGGGCCAGGAGGTCGTGCTCGATCAGGTGCTGGCCGTGGGTGCCGGCTCCGATCTGAAGGTCGGCACACCCTGGGTCAGCGGTGCCAGCGTCAAGGCCACGGTCGTGGCGCAGGGTCGGCATGACAAGGTCCGCATCTTCAAGATGCGCCGGCGCAAGCACTATCGCAAGCAAGGCGGTCATCGCCAAGCGTATACCGAGTTGCGGATCAGCTCGGTCGACGCGTGAGCCGGCTGTACCTACCGAACCTCCAGGAGTCCTGAACCATGGCACAGAAAAAAGGCGGCGGTTCCACGCGGAACGGCCGCGACTCGCAACCGAAGATGCTCGGCGTCAAGGTCTACGGCGGACAGGCCGTCAGCGCCGGCTCGATCATCGTGCGCCAGCGTGGCACCAAGTTCCATGCCGGCACGAACGTCGGCATGGGCCGCGACCACACGCTGTTCGCGCTGGTCGATGGCACCGTGTCCTTCGACGTCAAGGGCGCCGGCAACAAGCAGACGGTATTCGTCGCGCCGGCCTGAAGAAGGCCGGAGCCCACCGCCGAGGCCCCGGTTCGCCGGGGCTTCGTCGTTCCAAGATCTCCCGCGCATGAAGTTCGTCGACGAAGCGACCATCGACGTTGCGGCAGGCAACGGTGGGGCGGGCTGCGCCAGCTTCAGGCGCGAGAAGTTCATCCCCTTCGGCGGCCCCGACGGGGGTGATGGCGGTCGCGGCGGCAGCGTGCGCGCGGTCGCCGACCGCAACCTGAACACGCTGATCGACTACCGCTACGCGCGGCGCCATGTCGCGCGCAACGGTGAGAACGGGCGCGGGTCGGACCAGTACGGCGCGGCGGGCGAGGACATCCTGTTGCGCATGCCGGTGGGCACGATCGTCACCGACGTCGACACCGGCGACGTGATCGCCGAGTTGATCGACCCCGAGCAGCCGGTGATGCTGTGCAAGGGGGGTGACGGCGGCTTCGGCAACCTGCACTACAAGTCCAGCACCAACCGCGCGCCGCGGCAGAAGACGCCAGGCTGGCCTGGCGAGCAGAAGAAGCTGAAGCTGGAGCTGCGCGTGCTCGCCGATGTCGGGTTGCTCGGCATGCCGAACGCCGGCAAGTCGACGCTGATCGCGGCGATCTCCAACGCGCGGCCGAAGATCGCCGACTACCCGTTCACGACCTTGCATCCGAACCTCGGCGTGGTGCGTGTCGCAGCCGAGCAGAGTTTCGTCGTCGCCGACGTTCCCGGGCTGATCGAAGGTGCGTCCGAAGGCGCCGGGCTCGGCCACCGCTTCCTGCGTCACCTGCAGCGCACGCGGCTGCTGCTGCACGTGGTCGACATCGCGCCGTTCGGCGAGGCGGTGGACCCGGTGAAGGACGCGCGCGCCATCGTCGGCGAGCTGAAGAAATACGATGCAGGCCTGCATGCCAAACCGCGCTGGCTGGTGCTGAACAAGATCGACATGATCCCGGCCGACGAGCGCGAGCGCCGCGTCAAGGACTTCGTGCGCCGCCTGCGCTGGAAGGGCCCGGTGTTCCAGATTTCGGCGCTGGCGCGCGAGGGCCTGCAGCCGCTGGTGCGCGCGGCCTACGAACACGTCGCGCAGTTCCAGCACCAGGCGCCGGAGCCCGACCCGCGCTTCGCCGTGGAACAAGCCGATGAATGAGGTGCTGCGCGGCGCACGGCGCATCGTCGTCAAGGTCGGCTCCAGTCTGGTCACCAACGAAGGCCGCGGGCTCGACGAGCTGGCCATCGGCAACTGGTGCCGGCAGCTGGCGGCGCTGGCGGGGCAGGGCCGCGAGCTGGTGATGGTGTCCAGCGGCGCGATCGCCGAAGGCATGCTGCGCCTGGGCTGGGCAACGCGGCCGAAGGAGATCCACGAGCTGCAGGCCGCCGCGGCGGTGGGCCAGATGGGCCTGGCGCAGATGTACGAGACGCAGCTGCGTGCGCACGGCCTGCGCAGCGCGCAGGTGCTGCTGACGCATGCCGACCTGGCCGACCGCGAGCGCTACCTGAACGCGCGCTCGACGCTGCTGACGCTGCTGGCGCTGAAGGTCATCCCGGTGATCAACGAGAACGACACGGTGGTCAACGAGGAGATCAAGTTCGGCGACAACGACACGCTCGGTGCGCTGGTCGCGAACCTGGTCGAGGCAGACGCGCTGGTGATCCTCACGGACCAGCGCGGGCTGTACGCGGCCGACCCGCGCAAGGACCCGCAGGCACGGTTCATCGACGAGGCGGTGGCTGGCGATGCCGCGCTGGAGACCATGGCCGGCGGTGCCGGCTCATCGATCGGCCGCGGCGGCATGATCACCAAGGTGCTTGCCGCCAAGCGCGCGGCAGGCAGCGGGGCCAGCACCGTCATCGCCTGGGGGCGCGAACCCGACGTGTTGTTGCGCCTGGCCGCCGGCGAGCGCATCGGCAGTGCATTGGTGGCTGCCACGCCGAAGCTGGCCGCGCGCAAGCAATGGATGGTCGACCACCTGCAGCTGCGCGGCGCGGTGGTGGTGGACGATGGCGCGGTGCAGAAGTTGCGCGATGAAGGCAAGAGCCTGCTGCCGATCGGCGTCGTCGAAGTGCAGGGCGACTTCCAGCGCGGCGACGTCATCGCGGTGCGCGGCCGCGATGGCAGGGAGCTGGCGCGTGGCCTGGCCAACTACTCGAGCACCGAAACGCGCCTCATCGCGCGCAAGCCTTCGACGCAGATCGAAGCCGCGCTGGGCTATGTCAACGAGAGCGAGCTGATCCATCGGACCAACCTCGTGCTCAGCCAGGCGGAGCCTGGCTGACGCTTCAGGTCTTGTCGGCGGGCGGTGTGCCGGCGACGTCCGCCGTGCGCGACGCTGCCGCGGCATCGAAGCCGCTGTCGTCATGCCGCTGGCTGCGCATGCCGGCGCGCAGGTAGCGGTTGTGGTGATGCACGCGCGGCAGGAAGCGTGACAACTCGGTCAGCGCCATCTCGTAGACATTCCGCTTGAACTCGATGACCACGTCCAGCGGTACCCAGTAGTCGTTCCAGCGCCAGGCATCGAACTCCGGGTGATCGGTGGCGCGCAGGTTCATGTCGCTGTCGCGGCCGACCAGCCGTAACAGGAACCAGATCTGCTTCTGGCCGCGGTAGTGGCCGCGCGCCTCCTTGCGGATGAAATGATCCGGCACTTCGTAGCGCAGCCAGTCGCGCGTGCGCGCGAGGATCTGCACGTGCTCCGGGCGCAGGCCGACCTCTTCGTGCAGCTCGCGGAACATCGCCTGCTCCGGTGTCTCGCCGTGCTTGATGCCGCCCTGCGGGAACTGCCACGAGTGGGTGCGAAGCCGCTTGCCCCAGAAAACCTGATTGCGCGCGTTGAGCAGGACGACGCCGACGTTGGGCCTGAAGCCGTCACGGTCGAGCATAATCAAACCCCGATTTCTTGACTGAAATCATTATTGCACCGGCCGCTTGGCCCGTGCGAGCCCTTGCTTACCCGCACCCCGCCGCCGACAGCCTCCTGTCGCAGCGCGGCGTGTGCGAACAACACCGCCTTGCACCTCGATGAAAGCCAGCCAGTTCTTCGTCTCCACGCTGAAGGAAGCGCCCGCCGATGCCGAGGTCGCCAGCCACCGGCTGATGCTGCGCGCCGGCATGATCAAGCGCCTGGGCGCCGGCATCTACAGCTACATGCCGATGGGATTGCGCGTGATCCGCAAGGTCGAGACGATCATCCGCGAGGAGATGAACCGCGCTGGCGCGGTCGAGTTGCTGATGCCGGTGGTGCAACCGGCCGAGCTGTGGCAGGAATCGGGCCGCTTCCAGGCCTACGGCCCCGAGCTGCTGCGCGTGAAGGACCGGCACGAGCGCGACTTCATCATCCAGCCGACCAGCGAAGAGGTCGTGACCGACATCGCGCGACAGGAACTGCGCAGCTACAAGCAGCTGCCGCGAAACTTCTATCACATCCAGACCAAGTTCCGCGACGAGCGTCGGCCGCGATTCGGCATCATGCGCGGACGTGAGTTCACGATGAAGGACGCCTATTCCTTCGACCGCGACAAGGCCGGGGCATTGCGCAGCTACGAGGTGATGTACCAGGCCTACTGCCGCATCTTCGACCGCTTCGGCCTGCAGTACCGTGCCGTGGCCGCCGACACCGGCGCGATCGGCGGCGATGCCTCGCACGAGTTCCAGGTGATCGCCGACACCGGCGAGGACGCGCTCGTCTACAGCACGTCCAGCGACTACGCGGCCAACATCGAGCTGGCCGAAGCGCTGCCGCTGATCGAGCAGCGCGCGGCGGCATCGGCGGCGTTGGCGAAGACGCCGACGCCGGGCAAGGCGACCTGCGATGACGTGGCCGAGCTGCTCGGCGTGCCGTTGCAGCGAACGGTGAAGTCGCTGGTGCTGGCCACCGATCGGCTGTCGCCCGAAGGCGATGTGCTCGGCACCACCGTGTGGCTGCTGCTGGTGCGCGGCGACCACAGCCTGAACGAGATCAAGGCCGGCAAGGTCGAAGGCCTGAACGGGGGCTTCCGCTTCGCCACGGCGGCAGAGATCGAAAAGCACTTCGGCTGCAGGCCCGGCTACCTCGGCCCGATCGGCACGGCGCTGCCGGTGAAGGTGGTGGCCGACCGCACCGTGGCGGCGATGCACGATTTCATCTGCGGCGCCAACGACGAAGGCTTCCACTACACCGGCGCCAACTGGGGCCGCGACCTGCCGGAGCCCGAGGTCGTCGCCGACATCCGCAACGTCATGGCGGGCGACCCCTCGCCCGACGGCAACGGCGTGCTGGCGATCCAGCGTGGCATCGAAGTCGGCCATGTGTTCTATCTGGGCACCAAGTACAGCGCGTCGATGAACGCCACCTTCCTCGACGAGAGCGGCAAGCCGCAGTGGTTCCAGATGGGCTGCTATGGCATCGGCGTCACGCGCATCCTCGGCGCGGCGATCGAGCAGGGGCACGATGCGCGCGGCATCGTCTGGCCGGATGCGATCGCCCCGTTTGCGGCCGTCATCTGCCCGATCGGCTACGACCGCGTGGCGGCGGTGCGCGACGCCGCCGATGCGCTGCACGACGAACTGGTGGGCATGGGCATCGACGTCCTCCTCGACGATCGCGGCGAGCGCCCGGGCGCGATGTTCGCCGACTGGGAACTGATCGGCATCCCGCAGCGCGTGGTCATTTCCGAGCGCGGCCTGAAGGAGGGCCGCCTCGAAGTGCAGGGTCGCCGCGAGGCGCAGGCCGGCAGCGTGCCGATGGCCGACGTGGCGGCGCTGATCAAGGGGCGCCTTGCCGCATGAGGACGGTGGCGGCGCTGGCACTGGGGCTGACGCTGTCGGCCGCAGCGCACGCCGGCGCGCAGCTCGAAGAGCCGCTGGCCGACAAGGTGCGCTCGGCGCTGGCCGCGTCGGTGGCCGAGACCGCGCCGCCGCGGCCCAGCTTCGATTCGATCGACGAGCGGCTCGCCTACCTGCGCTGGCTGGGGCGCACCAGCGAAAGGCTGAAGAAGCGCAAGAGCGAGCATGTGCTGCGCGTCGAGTTCCTCGAAGCCGTCTGGTACGAGAGCAAGCGTGCCGGACTCGAGCCGGCGCTGGTGCTCGGGCTGATCCAGGTGGAGAGCGGCTTTCGCAAGTACGCGATCAGCTCTGCCGGCGCGCGCGGCTACATGCAGGTGATGCCGTTCTGGACGCGCAGCATCGGCAACGGCGACGCGAGCGGGCTGTTCCACATGCAGACCAACCTGCGCTTCGGCTGCGTGATCCTGCGCCACTATC
>DAORHX010000195.1:0-7122 GCA_035438245.1 Rubrivivax sp. | reverse complement strand
AAGTCCTGGTGGCCGGGGGTGTCGAGCAGGTTGATGACGCAGTCGCGGTACTCCATCTGCATGACCGAGCTGGCCACCGAGATGCCGCGCTGCTTCTCGATCTCCATCCAGTCGCTGGTGGCGTGGCGGCTGGCCTTGCGCGCCTTGACGCTGCCGGCGATCTGGATCGCGCCCGAGTACAGCAGCAGCTTCTCGGTCAGCGTGGTCTTGCCGGCGTCGGGGTGCGAAATGATGGCAAAGGTGCGGCGGCGACGCACTTCGTGCGTCAGGCGCGAGGCGGTGTCATTCATCGGGTTTGCTGGCGGGTGGCTCATGACGCAGCACGGCGGGCCCGTTCAGCGGTGGTGGCGGTGCGAAGGGCCGTGATTATCCGGCCCCCGCTTGCCCTCGGCTTGCCCGAGCCGTGCTCAGTCCTCCAGCAGCGAGCGCAGCATCCACGCCGTCTGCTCGTGCACCGTCAGCCGCTGCGTCAGCAGGTCGGCGGTGGGCTCGTCGCCGGCCTTGTCGGCCAGCGGGAAGACCGCACGCGCGGTGCGCGCCACGGCCTCGTGGCCTTCGACCAGGATGCGCACCATCTCCAGCGCCTTCGGCGGCGAGCCCGGTGCATCCTTCAGCGAACTGAGCTGGCCGAACTGCCCATACGAACCCGGCGCCGGGTGGCCCAGCGAGCGGATGCGCTCGGCGATCGGATCGACCGCGTTCCACAGCTCGGTGTACTGGGCCATGAACATCGCGTGCAGCGTGTTGAACATCGGTCCGGTGACGTTCCAGTGGAAGTTGTGCGTCGTCAGGTACAGCGTGTAGGTGTCGGCCAGCAGCTTGCTCAGCCCGGCGGCGATGGCCGCGCGGTCCTTCTCGCTGATGCCGATGTTGATCGCCGGTGCGCCGGCGGACTTGTTCTTGGCCATCGTTCCTTGTCCTCCAATCAAGCCAGGTCGAAGCGGTCCAGGTTCATCACCTTGGTCCAGGCGGCGACGAAGTCGTCGACGAATTTCTGCTGTGCGTCGGCGCTGGCGTAGACCTCGGCCAGCGCACGCAGTACCGAGTTGGAGCCGAACACCAGGTCGGCGCGCGTCGCCGTCCACTTCGGCTTGCCGCTCGCACGGTCGCTGCCCTGGAATTCTTCCGCCGCGTCGGAACTCGGCTGCCACACCGTGCCCATGTCGAGCAGGTTGACGAAGAAGTCGTTGCTCAGCGTCCCCGGCCGGTCGGTGAACACGCCGTGCGCACTGCCGCCGACGTTGGCGCCGAGCACGCGCAGGCCGCCGACCAGCACCGTCATCTCGGGCGCCGTCAGCGTCAGCAGCTGCGCCTTGTCGATCAGCAGCTCCTCGGTCGATCTGCCGGGCGCGGCGCGGCGGTAGTTGCGGAAGCCATCGGCCACCGGCTCCAGCACCGCGAAGGACTCGACGTCGGTCTGGTCCTGGCGCGCGTCGCTGCGCCCGGGCGCGAAGGGCACGCTCAGCGTGTGGCCGGCGGCCTTGGCGGCGGCCTCGACGCCGGCGTTGCCGGCGAGCACGATCAGGTCGGCCAGCGACACCTTCTTGCCGCCGCTGGCCTGGGCGTTGAACTCGGCCTGGATACCCTGCAGCGCCTGCAGCACGCGGGCCAGCTGCGCCGGCTGGTTGACTTCCCAGTCCTTCTGCGGCGCCAGCCGGATGCGCGCGCCGTTGGCGCCGCCGCGCTTGTCGCCGCCGCGGAAGGTGGCGGCCGAGGCCCAGGCGGTGGACACCAGTTCGGCCACGGTCAGGCCCGAGGCCGACACCTTGGCCTTCAGCGCGGCCACATCCTGCGCGTCGACCAGCGGGTGGTCCACCGCCGGCACCACGTCCTGCCAGATCAGGTCTTCCTTCGGCACTTCGGGGCCCAGGTAGCGCGACTTCGGCCCCATGTCGCGGTGCGTCAGCTTGAACCAGGCGCGCGCGAAGGCCTCGGCGAAGGCCTGCGGGTCGTCGAGGAAGCGGCGCGAGATCTTGCCGAACTCCGGGTCGAAGCGCAGCGTCAGGTCGGTGGTCAGCATCGTCGGCTTGCGCTTCTTCGCCGGGTCGAAGGGGTCCGGGATGTTCTCCGGCGCGTCCTTGGCCTCCCACTGGATGGCGCCGGCCGGGCTGCGCGTCTGCACCCATTCGTACTTGAACAGGTTGTCGAAGAAGTGGTTGCTCCACTGCGTCGGCGTCTGCGTCCACACCACCTCGATGCCCGAGGTGATGGCATCGGCGCCGCGGCCGCTGCCGTAGCTGCTGCTCCAGCCCAGGCCCATCTGCTCGATCGGCGCGGCCTCGGGGTCGGGGCCGATGTGCGTCGCCGGGCCGGCGCCGTGGGTCTTGCCCAGCGTGTGGCCGCCGCCGATCAGCGCGACGATCTCCTCGTCGTTCATCGCCATGTTGCCGAAGGTGGCGCGGATGGCCGGTGCCGCCGACAGCGGGTCGCCGCTGGCGTTCGGGCCTTCGGGGTTGACGTAGATCAGGCCCATCTCGGTGGCGGCCAGCGGGTTGCGGGCCAGCACTTCCGGGTTGCGGTGCGTCAGCCAGGCCTTCTCGTCGCCCCAGTTGACGTCCAGGTCGGGCTCCCACACGTCTTCGCGGCCGGCGCCGAAGCCGAAGGTGCGAAAGCCCATGGTTTCCAGCGCGACGTTGCCGGCCAGCACCATCAGGTCGGCCCAGGAGATCTTCTGCCCGTACTTGCGCTTGACCGGCCACAGCAGGCGGCGCGCCTTGTCCAGGCTGACGTTGTCCGGCCAGCTGTTCATCGGGGCGAAGCGCTGCTGCCCGCGCCCGCCGCCGCCGCGGCCGTCGCCGATGCGGTAGGTGCCGGTGCCGTGCCAGGCCATGCGGATGAACAGGCCGCCGTAGTGGCCCCAGTCGGCGGGCCACCAGTCCTGCGAATCGGTCATCAGCGCGCGCAGGTCCTTCTTCAGTGCCGCGTAGTCGAGCTTCTTGAACTCCTCGCGGTAGTTGAACTTCTCGCCCAGCGGGTTGGAGCGGTTGGAGTGCTGATTCAGCAGCTCCACGTGCAGCTGCTTCGGCCACCAGTCGCGGTTGCCGGTGCCGGTGCCGGCGGCGTGGAACGGGCATTGGGCTTCATTGGACATCGGGTACCTCCTGGCTTGGTCGCAGGTCCCAGCATAGACCGCGTCGTCGACGCCGCCGATTGAATCGAAGCATGGCGAGCATAGGCGCCGCCGGTCTTCAGGACAGCCGCGTCACGCCATCGAGCTTGCAGGCATAGACGGCATTGCGCAGCGCGGCGATGGCCTCGTAGCGCGTGAAGCTGCGCCGCCAGGCCAGCACCACGCGGCGCGACGGCACCGGCGGCGAGAACGGGATGTAGCGCACATGCGGCTGCGCCTCGGCATCGACGCTCAGGCGCGGCAGCACCGTCACGCCCATGCCCGAGGCCACCATGTGCTTGATGGTCTCCAGCGAGCTGCCCTCGAAGCTCTTGCGGATGCCCTCGGCATCGCTGGAAAAGCGCGCGAACTCGGGGCAGACCTCGAGCACGTGGTCGCGGAAGCAGTGCCCGGTGCCGAGCAGCAGCATCGTCTGCTGCTTCAGTTCCTCGGCGCTGATCGTCTGGCGCTGCGCCAGCGGGTGCGTCATCGGCACCGCCGCCATGAAGGGCTCGTCGTACAGCGGCGCGATCGCCAGCCCGGTGTCGGGGAAGGGCTCGGCGAGGATCGCGCAGTCGAGCTCGCCGGTGCGCAACATCTCCAGCAGCTTGACGGTGAAGTTCTCCTGCAGCATCAGCGGCATCTGCGGGCTGCGTGCGATGACTTCGCGCACCAGCTCGGGCAGCAGATACGGCCCGATGGTGTAGATGATGCCCAGCCGCAGCGGGCCGGCCAGCGGGTCCTTGCCGGCTCTGGCGATCTCCTTGATCGCCGCGGCCTGCTCGATCACCGCCTGCGCTTGGCGCACGATGGCCTCGCCCAGCGGCGTGACGCTGACCTCGTTGCCGCCGCGCTCGAAGAGCTTGACTTCGAGCTCGTCCTCGAGCTTCTTGATGGCCACGCTGAGCGTGGGCTGCGACACGTGGCAGGCTTCGGCGGCGCGGCCGAAATGGCGTTCGCGGGCGACGGCGACGATGTAGCGCAGTTCGGTCAGCGTCATGGCTGCATTGTGCTGAACTTCAGGCCTTCAGGAACTCGGCGCCCGCCCCGAGCCAGCGCTGCACGTGCTGGCGCGCGGCCTGCGGGTGGCGTTCCAGCAGCAGCGGCGCGAGCCGCCGCGCCTGCTGCAGCAGCGCGTTGTCCTCGGCCAGGTCGGCAAAGCGCAGCAGCGCGTCGCCCGACTGGCGCGCGCCCATGAATTCGCCGGGGCCGCGGATCTCCAGGTCGCGCCGCGCGATCTCGAAGCCGTCGTGCGTGTCGAGCATCGCCTTCAGCCGCGCCTTGCCGGTGTCGCCCAGCGGCGGCGCATAGAGCAGCACGCACACGCTGGCGGCGCTGCCGCGGCCGACGCGGCCACGCAGCTGGTGCAGCTGGCTCAGGCCGAAACGCTCGGCATGTTCGACCACCATCAGGCTGGCGTTGGGCACGTCGACGCCGACCTCGATGACCGTGGTCGCCACCAGCAGCTGCAGCTGCCCGGCAGTGAACTGCGCCATCACCTGCGCCTTGTCGGCGGGCTTCAAACGGCCGTGCAGCAGGCCGACCGTGTGGCCGGGCAGCGCCGCGCTCAGCTCTTCGAAGGTCTGCGTGGCGTTGCGCAGGTCGAGCGTCTCGCTCTGGCTTCGGCCGGGGCTTCCCTGCACGCCGGCTTCGCCGGCATGAGCCTGCGCTGCAACGCCTTCGGCGTTGTCCTCGATCAGCGGGCACACCCAGTAGGCCTGCCGGCCCTGCGCCAGCTCGTCGCGGATGCGCGCCACCACCTCGGCGCGGCGCGTGTCGGCGAAGACCTTGGTCAGCACCGGCGTGCGCCCGGGCGGCAGCTCGTCGATCGTGCTCAGTTCCAGGTCGGCGAAGTAGGTCATCGCCAGCGTGCGCGGGATCGGCGTGGCCGTCATCATCAGCAGATGGGGTTCCAGGTCGCCGCGGCTGAGCTTGCGGCGCAGCGCCAGCCGCTGCTGCACGCCGAAGCGGTGCTGCTCGTCGATGATCGCCAGCCCCAGCTTCGCGAAGTGCACGTCGTCCTGGATCACCGCGTGCGTGCCGACCACCAGCGCCGCCTCGCCGCTGGCCACGCGCTCGAGCATCTGCGCGCGCGCCTTGCCCTTGCGGCTGCCGCTGAGCCAGGCGGTGCCCACGCCCAGCGGCTCGAGCCACTGCACCAGCTTGCGGAAGTGCTGCTCGGCCAGGATCTCGGTCGGCGCCATCAGCGCGCACTGCCAGCCCGAATCGATGGCCACGGCCGCAGCCAGCGCCGCGACCACGGTCTTGCCCGAGCCGACGTCGCCCTGCAGCAGCCGGTGCATCGGCTGCCCGGCGCCCAGGTCGGCGGCGATCTCGGCGCCCACCCGCTGTTGCGCCGCGGTCAGCGTGAAGGGCAGCGCCGCCTGCAGGTGCTGGCGCAAGCCGCCGTGGGCCAGGCCGCGCAGCGGCGGCGCGCGCAGGTGCATGCGCTCGCCGCGTGCCTGGGCCTGCGACAACTGCTGCGCCAGCAGCTCCTCGAACTTCAGCCGCTGCCAGGCCGGGTGCGAGTGGTCGCCCAGCGCTTCCAGGCTGGCCTGCGGTGGCGGGTGGTGCAGCAACTGCAGCGCCTGGCGCAGGCTCGGCAGGCCCGCGGGCAGCAACTCGGGCGGCAGCACTTCCTGCAGCGGCGCGCGTTCCAGCGCCGAGGCGATGGCCTTGCGCAGATAGGCCTGGGGCAGCTGCGCGGTCGTCGGATACACGGGCGTCAGCGCTTGCGGCAGCGGGGCATGCTCGGCCACCGCCCTGACCTGCGGATGCACCATCTCGCGGCCGAAGAAGCCGGTGCGCACTTCGCCGCGCGCGCGCAGCCGCGTGCCCGGCGCCATGCTCTTCTGCTGCGACGGGTAGAAGTGCAGGAAGCGCAGCAGCAGTTCGTCGGCGCCATCGCGCAGGCGCACGATCAGCTGGCGGCGCGGCCGCAGCTCGACGCGGCAGTCGGCGACGATGCCCTCGACGTGGGCGACGCTGCCGTCGTGCACTGCCGCCAGCGGCGTCAGCCGTGTTTCGTCCTCGTAGCGCAGCGGCAGGTGCAGTGCCAGGTCGACATCGTTGTGCAGCCCGAGCTTGTCCATGGCGCGCGCCGGGCCGCTGGCGCTGCGCGCTTTGGCCACGGGGGTCGGTGCGGAAGTCGGTGCGCCCACGCGGTCAGGCTACCCCAAAGGCCAGGAACGAATCCGGCCCGGCATACTCTGCAGTTGCGCCATGCCTGAACCAAGCTACACCGTCGCCGACTTCGACTTCGAGCTGCCGAGCGAGCTGATCGCCCAGCATCCGGCCGCCGAGCGCAGCGCATCGCGGCTGCTCGATGGCCGCGGCCGCGTGCCGGTGGACCGCGTGTTCCGCGACCTGCCGCAGCTGCTGCAGCCGGGCGACCTGCTGGTGTTCAACGACACGCGCGTCATCAAGGCGCGCCTGTTCGGCGAGAAGAGCCCGAGCGGCGGCGCGGTGCAGGCGCTGGTCGAGCGTGTGCTGCCGGGCCACGAGGTGCTGGCGCACCTGCGCGCCAGCAAGTCGCCGAAGCCCGGCAGCCGAGTGCGCTTCGCCGATGCCTTCGACGCCGAGGTGCTGGGCCGCGGCGGTGCGGACGAGGTGCTGTTCCATCTGCGCTTCCCGTCGGACCCGTTCGCGCTGCTGCAGGCCCACGGCCACGTGCCGTTGCCGCCCTACATCACGCATGCCGACGACGCCGACGACGAAGCGCGCTACCAGACGGTGTTCGCCGCAAGGCCGGGCGCGGTGGCGGCGCCGACCGCGGCACTGCACTTCGACGACGCGCTGTTGCGCGCGCTGCACGAGCGCGGCGTGCAACGCGCGGCGGTGACCCTGCATGTCGGCGCCGGCACCTTCCAGCCGGTGCGCGTGGACAGCCTGGCCGAGCACCGCATGCACAGCGAGTGGTACGAGGTCGGCGCCGCCACCGTGCAGGCGATCGCCGCGGCGCGCGCCGCCGGCGGGCGCATCGTCGCCGTCGGCACGACGACGCTGCGCGCGCC
>DAORHX010000194.1:0-7125 GCA_035438245.1 Rubrivivax sp. | reverse complement strand
ACCTTGCCGCTGGCGCTGCTGAGCTTCATCGGCTTGCCGTGGTCGCTGACGTGGATGACGATCAGCTCGGGCTTGGCGACCAGTTCCAGGTCGCCCGCCTTGGTCTCGACGACGACGCCGCCGTGCTTGGGCGTGTGGTCTTCCGCGGCGGCTGCGGGCAGCGTGACTGCGCAGGCGAACAGCAAAGCGGCAGCAAGGGTCTTCATGGTCGTTCCTTTCAGGTGGGGTCGTGGATGAATCTGCATGTCAATGGATGGGCGTCGCGCTGAGCACGTCGATGACCGTGATCCAGCCGGCCACGGCCTGTCCGGTGCGTGCGGCCGCGGTGATCGCGGCTTTCAGCGGCTCGACCTCGCTGTCCTCGCAGAGAAGCTCCAGCTTGTATTCGTTGACGACCTCGTCGCCGAGGTCCATCGAGTAGTGCTGTTCGTCGCTGTCCAGCGGCAGCAGCGAGCCCTTGACGACGTACATCGCCAGGTTGTGGCGGCGCCCGCCACGTTCGCCGCCCCAGGCGGGCGAGTCCTTCAGCGCGGCGATCACGTCGGCAATGCGGCTGCGGTGCACGTAGGCCTTGATCTCTTTCATGGTGTCTCCGGCTTCGGTTGGGGAAGGGGCACGGCTTCGGCCGCTTCGGCTTGGTCGGCATCGCCGCGGGCGCGCTGTTTCGCCTCGGCCCGCGTTTCCGACCATTCGTAGATCAGCGGCAGCAGCAGCAGGGTCAGCAAGGTCGAGGTGATCAGCCCGCCGATGACCACCGTGGCCAGCGGGCGCTGCGTCTCGGCGCCGACGCCGGTCGAGATCAGCATCGGGATCAAGCCCAGGATCGCCACCGAAGCCGTCATCAGCACCGGCCGCAGCCGCAGCGCTGCGCCCTGGCGCACCGCCTCGCGGACCGGCAGTCCGTGCTTGCGCTGGTCGTTGAGGAAGCTGACCAGCACGATGCCGTTCAGCATCGCCACGCCAAAGACGGCGATGAAGCCGATGGCCGACGGCACCGACAGGTACTGCCCGGTGATGAACAGCCCGACGATGCCGCCGATGATCGCGAAGGGCACGTTGGCGATGATCAGCGTCGCATGGCGCACCGAGTTGAACGCCGTGTACAGCAGGATGAAGATCAGGCCGATGGTCAGCGGCACGATCAGCCCCAGCCGCTCCATCGCGCGCTGCTGGTTCTCGAAGGCGCCGCCCCATTCGACCCAGTAGCCGGTGGGCAACGTCACCTTGGCGGCGATGGCTGCGTTGGCATCGCGCACGAAGCCGTCCACGTCGCGCCCCTGCACGTCCATCTGCAGCACGGCGTAGCGCTGCAGCGACTCGCGGCGCACGAAGGTGTAGCCCTCGTCCAGCTCGATCTTCGCCACGCTGGAGAAGGGCACGATCGCGCCTTCGGCGGTGCGGATCGGGATCGCCGCGATCGCCGACGGGCTGGAGCGGAACTCCTCGGGCAGCCGCACCGCGATGTCGAAACGGCGCGTGCCGTCGATCAGCGTGGACACGGCCTCGCCGCCGATGCCGGCCTGCACCACGGCCAGGATGTCGTCGGCGTTCAGCCCGTAGCGCGCCGCGGCGGGGCGGTCGACCTTGATGACCATCTGCGGCTTGCCCTTGTTGGCCTCGGCCGACAGGTCGGCCACGCCGGGCACGCCGGCGACCACGGTCTTGAGCTTGGCCGACAGCTCCTCGAGCTTGTCCAGGTCCTCGCCGTAGATCTTCAGCGCCAAGGTCGCGCGCACGCCGGAGATCAGTTCCTCCACGCGCATCTGGATCGGCTGGGTCGCGCCGAACACCGCCGTCTGCACCTCGCCCTCCAGGAACTCCTGCATCTCGCGGCCGAGCGCGGCGAACGACTGCTTCGTCGGCCATTGGTCCTGCGGCTTCAGGTCGAGCAGCACTTCCATGTAGTTGACGTCGGCGGTCTCGCCTTTCTCGGCGCGGCCGATCGTCGCCAGCACCGCGTTCACCTGCGGGAACTGCTTGCGCAGGCTCGCGTCCATGATGTTGGCGACGCGGATCGACTCGTCGAGCGAGGTCGACGGGATGCCGACGACGCGGAACATGATCGCGTCCTCCTGCAGCGTGGGCATGAACTCTTTGCCGAGGAACGGGAACAGCGCCAGCGCGCCGACCAGCAGCGCCAGCGCGGCGCCGACGACGACCCTCTTTCGTTCCAGCGCCCAGTCCAGCAGCGGCAGGTACAGCCGCTTGGCGCCGCGCACCAGCCAGGTGTCCTTCTCCTCCTTGGGCTTGAGGATCAGCGCACACAGCACCGGCACCAGCGTCAGCGACAGCAGCAGCGAGCCGGCCATCGCGAAGGTGATGGTCAGCGCCATCGGCTTGAACAGCTTGCCCTCCAGCCCGGTCAGCGAGAACAGCGGCAGGAAGACGACGATGATGATCAGGATGGCGAAGGCGATCGGGTTCGCCACCTCGCGCGCCGCTTCCAGCACGACGCGGGTGCGGTGGATCGGCCTGCCGGAAGAGCGCGCGTGCGACAGCAGCCGGAACGCGTTTTCGACCATCACCACCGCGCCGTCGACCATCATGCCGATGCCGATGGCCAAGCCGGCCAGCGACATCAGGTTGGCCGACATGCCGACGCGCCACATGCAGATGAAGGCGAACAGCATGGCCAGCGGCAGCGTCACGATGACGACAATCGCCGAGCGGAACTCGCCGAGGAACAGGAACAGGATCACCGCCACCAGGATCGAGCCTTCGATCAGCGCGTTGGTCGATGTCTTCAGCGCCTTGTCGACGATCTCGGTGCGGTCGTACACCGCCTTCAGTTCGACACCCTTGGGCAGCGCGGCCTGCGCGACGGCCAGCTTCTCCTTGACCGCCTTGACCACGTTGGCCGCGTTTTCGTTGATGCGCGACAGCGCGATGCCGAGCACCACCTCCTCGCCGTTGCGCGTGACCGCGCCGAAGCGCACCGCCGGGGCTTCCTTCACCTCGGCCACGTCGCGCACGTAGATCGGCGCGCCGTTGCGCTCGGCAATCACGATGGTGCCGATGTCGGCCGCGCTGCTCACCAAGCCCAGGCCACGCACCAGGTACTGCTCGACACCGACGTTCAGATACTGGCCGCCGACCTGTTTGTTGTTGGCGGCCAGCCGTTCCATCACCTCCTTGAACGAGATGCCGTACTTGACCAGCTTGCGCGGGTCGATCTGCACCTGGTACTGCTTTTCGTGCCCGCCCCAGGTGGTGACGTCGTCGACCCCCGGCGCGGTGCGCAGGATCAGCCGCACGGTCCAGTCCTGCAGCGTGCGCAGGTCCATCGCGCTCAGCTTCTTGTCGGCGTCCTCGATCGTGTACCAGAACACCTGGCCCAGGCCCGAGCTGTTGGGGCCCAGTTCGGGCTCGCCGTAGCCTTCGGGCAGCCGGCCTTTCACCTCCTGCAGCTTCTCGCCCACCAGCCGGCGCGCGAAGTAGATGTCGACGTTGTCCTTGAAGTACACCGCCACGTAGGACAGGCCGAACAGCGACACCGAGCGCACCACCTCCACGTCCGCCAGGCCGGCCATCGCGGCTTCGATCGGCACGGTGAGCAGCCGCTCGATGTCCTCGGCGGCGACGCCGGGCGATTCGGTATAGATGTTCACCTGCGCCGGCGTGACATCGGGGAAAGCATCCACCGGCACCTGCCGGTAGGCCATGACGCCCAGGCCGACGAGCACGGCGAAGGCCACCAGCACCAGCACCTTGTAGCGCAGGCTGGCATCGACGATTGCATTGAGCATGATGGGGGTGTCCTTCTCAATGCCCGTGGCCGAGCTGCGACTTCAGCTTGCGCGCCTTGAGCGCGTAGGCGCCCGAGGTGACGACCTGGTCGCCGGCCAGCAGCCCCGACTTCAGCACCGTGCGCCCGCCGCTGCGCTCGCCGGGTTCGACCTCGCGCGCCTCGTAGGCGCCCTGCGCATAGACGAAGACCGTCGGCCTGCCCTCCATCAGCACGATGGCCGCGTCGGGCAGCGCGATCGCTTCGCGCTGGTCGCCGGCCACTTCGATGGTGGCGGTGGCGAACATCTCGGGTTTCAGCCGTCCATCGCCGTTGGCGACCTCGATGCGCGCCGCGACAGTGCGCGTGTCCTTGTCCAGTGCAGCGCCGATATGTCCGACCCGGCCGCTGAAGACCTCGCCCGGATACGCCGGCACCGTCACCTTGGCGGCGGCACCGATGCGCACCTTGGCCAGCGCGGCCTCCGGCAGGTCGGCCTGGATCCACACGCGGCTCAGATCGGCGACGCTGAACAGCGGCTCGCTCGGGCTCGCCAGTTCACCGAGCGTGGCCTTCTTCTCGATCACCGTGCCGGCGAAGGGCGCGGTCACGGCGAATGCCGAGACGCCGGCGCCGCTGGCGTTGGGCGCACCGCCAAGCAGGCGCAGCCGGTCGGCCGCGGCGCGCAGCGCGGCGGCGGCCTTGTCGCGGTCGGCCTTGGCGCGCAGGTAGTCCTTGCGCGGGATGATCTCTTCGGCGTTCAACGCTTCGGCACGCTGGTAGTCGGCTTCGGCGATGCCCAGGTTGGCCTGGGCTTCCACCCAGGCGGCGTGCGCTTCGCCGACGGCTACGCTGTCGAGCAGGGCCAGCGTCTGGCCGGCGCGCACCCTGTCGCCCAGCTTCGCCGGCACCGACGTGATGCGGCCTTCGATGCGCGCGGCCACGTGGGCCAGCCGGTCGGCGTCGGGGCGGATGGTGGCGGTGACGGTGATCGTCTCGGCGAGCAGCCGCGGCTTGACCTCCTCCACCTTGACGCCGGCGCGTGCGGCTTCCTCGCTGGTCAGCGTCAGCTCGGTTTCGGCCTCGCTGTGCTCGTCCTTCTTCTCGCCGGCGTGTTCATCCTTTGCGCCGCCGCCGCAGCCGGCCAGCCCCAGCACCAGCGCCAGCGCCAGCAGCAAGGTGCCGGCCACGAGGCCCGCGCGCAGGCGGCCGTCCTTCAAGTCCATCGGGGTGTTCATCGTGCGTTTCCTTGCTGCAGCCAGCCGGCCGCGTATTCGAGTTCGATGCGGGTGGTGTGCATCTCGGCCAGCAGGTCGATCAGGTCGCGTTCGGCGTCGATGGCCTGGCGGTTGACGAGCAACTGGTCGAGCAGGCCGATCTGTCCGGCCTCGCGCGACTTGGCGGAGAGCTGCTGGTTGTCGGCGGAGGCCGGCACGAGCACGCGCTGCAGCCGCTGGATGCGTTCGCGCTGGCTGGACAGCCGGCTCCACAGCTGGCGCACGCGCACCTCGGCATCGCGCAGCGCGGCGGCGCGTTCGACCTCGGCCTGGGTCATGTCGGTCATCGCCTGGCCGATGGCGGCGTCGTTGTTCTTGAACAGCGGCAGCGGCAGCGACAGCGACACGATCGCCAAGCGCTCGCTGTCGCTGCTGGGGCCGTCGCGGCCGACGTGCACGCCCACCGTGACATCGGGGTTGCGGCTGGCGCGCTCGACGCCGAGCCGGGCGCGGGCAGCGTCCTCCCGCGCCGCGAGGGCGCGCTGCTTCGGCAGGTTCTGCACCGAGGCCAGCAACTGCTC
Organism: Rubrivivax sp.; assembly: GCA_035438245.1. Classification (GTDB taxonomy): domain Bacteria; phylum Pseudomonadota; class Gammaproteobacteria; order Burkholderiales; family Burkholderiaceae_C; genus Rubrivivax. Next base: position 1,603 of record DAORHX010000194.1, on the reverse strand, counting down.
CAGCCGGTACGGCAGCGCTTCGATGGTCGAGCCGAGATCACCGGCGACCTCGGGCAACGCGGAAGCCGGCAGACGCACCGCGGTGCCCAGTTCGCTGCGCGCGTCGGTCAGCCGTTCGTTGGCCAGCGCCAGTGCATTGCGCGCCCGTTCGGCCTCGACCAGGGCCACGTTGGCATCGAGCCGCGTGTCCTCGCCGGCCGCGCGGCGCTTGGCCACCGCCTGCGCGCTGCGCTCGAACAGGTCCACCGAGCGCTGCTCCAGTCGTACGCGCTGCTGCGCCGACAGCACCGCGAGGAAGCGTGTCGCGGCCTCGACGCGGGCCTGGCGGCGCACGTCGTCGATTTCCGCACGCAGCGCGTCCAGACCTGCCGCGGCGGCTTCGCGACGTTTTGTCTGCTGCCCGCCGGTTTCGAAGGGCTGGGAAATGCCGACGCTCCATTCGTTCCACGAGCTGCCGGTGGCATTGGCGCGACGGCGTATGGCCTCGGTGCCGAGCTCGGGGTTGTTGAACAGCAGCGCCCCGGCCTCGCGCCTCGCGCCTTCGGCAGCGGCAAGTTGCGCCTCGCGGGCCAGCACGGACGGGTGCGCGGCCTCGGCGAGGCGCATCGCCTCGTCCAGGGTCAGCGTTGGGGCGGCTGCGTTCTGGGCGCCCGCAGGGACTGCAATGGCGGCCAGCACGAGGGCCAGCGCCATGAGGGGGAATCGCATCGAATCATCCTTCTTGTCTCACGACGAAGAAGCGATTCGGCGGGCGAAGCAGGAGGTGTCAGCCGGCAGGCGAACGGAACTCGACCTCGCCGCCGAAGCGCGCGGCAGGGTTGAGTTCGACGATGTCGGGGCGCTCCGGCCCGGCGGGGGTGTGCGATCGATAGCGTGGCGGAGGCGGTTCGCGCAGCACCTCGCGCGGCGCCCGCAGAAGATCGGCGACCGGCAGCGGCAGCGTTGCCGCGGCCCCCGCATGGCAGCTTTCGCAGTCGGTGTGGCTGGTGCCGATGCCGGAGCCGTCGTCGCCGGCTTTGGCGGCATCGCTGCCGCCTTGATGCACATGCTGGTGGTGCCCCGGGTGCTTGCCGGCAGCGCCCGCGGCTTCATGCGCGCAGTACGGCGCGGCCGCCGCCCAGGCGAACTGCAGGGGCAGCACCAGCAACATGAAGACGACGAGCCAGCGGCACATGGGCGGGGATTCTAGGGGCGAGTCTCGCCAGACGCGCCGACCGGGGCGTCGGCGGCTGCGGTTTTTGCCAATTGATCAGCGTGTCCGGGGTTGTGCGTGCTTCGCGTGCGCAGCAAGCGCAGCCCGTTGAACACCACCAGCAGGCTGGCGCCCATGTCGGCGAACACGGCCATCCACATGGTCGCGTTGTCGAACACCGCGAGCAGCAGGAACACCGCCTTGATGCCGAGCGCGAGGCTGATGTTCTGCCACAGCACGCGATGCGTCGCACGCGACAGGCGGATCGTCTCCGGCACGCGCTGCAGGTCGTCGTTCATGATGACCACGTCGGCCGCTTCCATCGCCGTGTGCGTGCCGGCGCCGCCCATCGCGATGCCGATGTCGGCCTGCGCCAGCGCCGGTGCGTCGTTGATGCCGTCGCCGGCCATC
>DAORHX010000193.1:0-7133 GCA_035438245.1 Rubrivivax sp. | reverse complement strand
CCGTCGGCGCCATGCTACAGCTGCTGCGCCGCGTGCCGGTGCGCAGCAACGACGGCATGATGGTCGGCCGCGAACTGGCCGGCGCCACCGTCGGCCTGGTCGGCGTGCCGGCGGCGGCGCGGCCGCTGGCCGAGCTGCTGGGGGCCTTCGGCGCACGCGTGCTGGGCTACGACCCGGCGCTGCACCCGTCGGACGGGCTGTGGGAGCGCTGGAAGATCGCGCCGACCAGCCTGCGTGAACTGGTCGAGCGCAGCGACGTGCTGTGCGTGCTGCTGAACTACTTCACGCGCTACAGGGGGCTGCTCGGCGAGCGCTTCCTGCCGCATTGCAAGGCCGACCAGGTGCTGGTGAGCCTGGCGCACTCGAACCTGTTCGACGAAGCGGCGCTGGCCGAGGCGATTGAGTCGGGCCGCATCGCCGCCGCCTGGTTCGACAGCATGGAGCCGGGTGTGCTCGACCCGGGCCGGCCGCTGCACGGCCTGCGCAACCTGCAGCTGACGCCGCGCGTTGCCGGCACCACGCGCGAATCGCGCATCCGCAGCGCCTGGGCCGTCGTGCGGCGCATCGACGAGATCCTGAGCGAAGTGCCGCGCTCGGAATTCAGGGCGACGACCGAAGACGACTCGCTTGATCTCGAAGCCGGTCCAGCGTCCGCCTGAAGTCGTCGAGCCGCTGCTTCTCCTGGGCCACCACCGCTGCCGGCGCGCGTTCGACGAAGCTGGCGTTGCCGAGCTTGGCCGTTGCCTTGCCGATCTCGGCCTCGATGCGCGCGATCTCCTTGGCCAGCCGCGCGCTTTCGGCCTCGACGTCGATCGCCACCTGCAGCGCCAGCCGGGCGTCGCCCTGCACGGCGACCGGCGTGCTGCGCGTGGCCTCGGCGAAGGCCGCGTCGTCGGCCAGCTGGCGCACTTCGGAAAGCCGCGCCAGCGCCTTCAGCAGCGGCGTCGCCGCGGCGATGAATTCCGCATCGCCGACCACCAGCAGCGGCACACGCTCGGCCGGTGACAGGTTCATCTCCGAGCGCAGCTGCCGGCAGGCACCGGCCACCGCCTTCAGCCGCGCCACCCAGGCGTCGGCCTGCGCATCCACGCGCTGCAGCTGCGGCTGCGGGTAGGGCGCGGTGACGATGCCGGCGTCGCTGTCGGCCGGCTTGCGCCCGGCCAGCGGCGCCACCTGCTCCCACAGCTCGGCGGTGATGAACGGCGCGATCGGGTGCAGCAGGCGCAGCACCGCCTCCAGCACCCGCAGCAGCGTGCGCCGCGACGCGCGCTGCTGTGCCGGCGTTCCCTGTGCCAGCTGCACCTTGGCGATCTCGAGGTACCAGTCGCAGTACTCGTCCCAGACGAAGGCATAGATGGCGTTGGCGACGTTGTCCAGCCGGTACTCGGCGAAGCCGCGCTCGACGGCGGCCTCGACGCGCTGCAGCTCGCCGACGATCCAGCGGTCGGCGCTGGAGAAGTGCATCGCGCCGTCGGGGCCGCAGTCGTGCGCGCAGGGCAGGACACCGCGCTCGCGCTCGTCCAGCCCCTGCACCTGCATCAGCACGAAGCGCGTGGCGTTCCACAGCTTGTTGCAGAAATTGCGGTAGCCCTCGCAGCGCTTGCTGTCGAAGCTGATGTTGCGCCCCAGGCTGGCCAGCGCGGCGAAGGTGAAGCGCAGCGCATCGGCGCCATAGCCCGGGATGCCGTCGGGGAACTCCTTCTCGGTGTCCTTGCGCACGCGCGGCGCGGTCTCGGGCTTGCGCAGGCCGGTGCTGCGCTTGTCGAGCAGCGCCGGCAGCGCGATGCCGTCGATCAGGTCCACCGGGTCGAGCACGTTGCCGTCGGACTTGCTCATCTTGCGGCCCTGTGCGTCGCGCACCAGGCCGTGGATGTAGACATGGCGGAACGGCACCTTGCCGGTGAAGTGCGTCGTCATCATGATCATCCGGGCGACCCAGAAGAAGATGATGTCGAAGCCGGTGACGAGCACGCTGCTGGGCAGGAACAGGTCCTGCTCGAGGGTCTTCGCCGGCCAGCCGAGCGTGGAGAACGGCACCAGCGCCGAGCTGTACCAGGTGTCGAGCACGTCCGCGTCGCGCGTCAGTTCGCCGCGGTAGCCGGCGGCCGCGGCCTTGGCGCGCGCCTCGTCCTCGCTGCGCGCGACGAACAGCTCGCCGCCGCTGCCGTACCAGGCCGGGATCTGGTGGCCCCACCACAGCTGGCGGCTGATGCACCAGTCCTGGATGTTGTTCATCCACTGGTGGTAGGTGTTGACCCACTGCTCGGGCACGAACTTCACCGCGCCGGAGTCGACCGCCTCGATCGCCTGCTGCGCGATGCTCTTGCCGCCGGCACCGGGCTGGGTGGTGGCGACGAACCACTGGTCGGTGAGCATCGGCTCGACGATCTGGCCGGTGCGCGCGCAGCGCGGCACCACCAGCCGGTGCTTCTTCACCTCGACCAGCAGGCCCGACGCCTCCAGGTCGGCGACCACCTTCTTGCGCGCGGCGAAGCGGTCCAGCCCGCGGTAGGCGGCCGGCGCCTGGTCGTTGATCGTCGCGTCGAGTGCCAGCACGCCGATCATCGGCAGCCCGTGGCGCTGGCCGACCGCATAGTCGTTGGCATCGTGCGCCGGCGTCACCTTGACGACGCCGGTGCCGAATTCGCGGTCGACATACTCGTCGGCGATGACCGGGATGTCGCGCTCGCACAGCGGCAGCCGCACCTGCTGGCCGACCAGCGCGGCATAGCGTTCGTCCTCGGGGTGCACCATGACCGCGACGTCGCCGAGCATCGTCTCGGGCCGCGTCGTGGCCACCACCAGGCTGCCGCTGCCGTCGGCGAGCGGGTAGCGGATCAGCCACAGCGAGCCGTCCTCTTCCTCGCTCTCGACTTCCAGGTCCGACACCGCGGACTTCAGCACCGGATCCCAGTTGACCAGGCGCTTGCCGCGGTAGATCAGGCCTTCCTCGTACAGCCGCACGAAGGTCTCGGTGACCACGCTGGACAGCTTGGCATCCATCGTGAAGTACTCGTGCGGCCAGCTGACGCTGGCGCCCATGCGGCGCATCTGCTGCGTGATCGTCGAGCCGCTGCGCTGCTTCCATTCCCACACGCGCGCGACGAAGTCCTCGCGCCCCAGGTCGTGGCGGCTCACGCCCTGGTCCTGCAGCTGGCGCTCGACGACGATCTGCGTGGCGATGCCGGCGTGGTCGGTGCCCGGCACCCACAGCGTGTTGCAGCCCTTCATCCGGTGGTAGCGCGTCAGCGCGTCCATGATGGTCTGGTTGAACGCGTGGCCCATGTGCAGCGTGCCGGTGACGTTCGGCGGCGGCAGCTGGATGCTGAACGACGGCTTGCCCGGGTCCAGCGTCGGCGCGTAGGCGCCGCCGGCTTCCCACCGCGGGCCCCAGCGCGCCTCGATGGCGGCGGGTTCGAAGGACTTGGCGAGTTCGCTCATCGGCAGCTTCACATGAACAGGTGTTCGCCGGCGTTCTCGCCGCCGAGGATCACGTAGTTGACCTTCTTCAGATCGGCGAGCGCGCGGCCGCCGGCATACGAGATCGAGCTCTGCACGTCCTCGCGCATCTCGCGCAGCGTGTCGGCCAGCGCGCCCTTGATCGGCTCGAGGATGCGCTTGCCTTCGACGTGCTTGTACTCGCCCTTGTTGAAGTCGCTGGCCGAGCCGTAGTACTCCTTGAACAGCTTGCCGTCGACCTCGACCGTGCGCCCGGGGGATTCCTCGTGGCCGGCGAACAGCGAGCCGATCATCACCATGCTGGCGCCGAAGCGCACGCTCTTGGCGATGTCGCCGTGGTCGCGGATGCCGCCGTCGGCGATGATCGGCTTGGTCGCCACGCGTGCGCACCACTTCAGCGCGCTGAGTTGCCAGCCGCCGGTGCCGAAGCCGGTCTTCAGCTTGGTGATGCACACCTTGCCGGGGCCGACGCCGACCTTGGTGGCGTCCGCGCCCCAGTTCTCCAGGTCGATCACCGCCTCGGGCGTGGCGACGTTGCCGGCGATGACGAAGCTGTCGGGCAGCTTCGCCTTGATGTACTCGATCATGCGGTGCACGCTGTCGGCATGCCCGTGCGCGATGTCGATGGTGATGTAGTCGGCGCCGACGCCGTCGGCCGCCAGGCGGTCGATCATCGTGCGGTCGGCCTCCTTGACGCCGGCGCTGATCGACACGTACAGCCCCTTGTCGCGCATCGCGCGCGCGTAGGCGACGTTGTCGATGTCGAAGCGGTGCATGACGTAGAAGTAGTCGTTGGCCGCCAGGAACTCGGTGATCGGCTCGTCGACCACGGTCTTCATGTTGGCCGGCACCACCGGCAGCTTGAAGCGGCGCGGCCCGAACTGCACCGACGCGTCGCATTCGCTGCGGCTGTCGACGCGGCACTTGCGCGGCAGCAGCAGGATGTTGTCGTAGTCGAAGATTTCCATGACAGCGCCTCCAGCAGGTCGATGAGCGAGCGCTTGACCGGGCGCCGGTCGTTTGCGGCGATGCGCCGCAAAACAGAACCGGGCCTGAATTCGGGCCCGGTGCCTCATTCTACGCGGCTCGCAGCCGCAGCGGCTCAGCGTTTGGCCATGCCCGCCAGCACGGCGCCGGCGTCGGCATCCTCCAGGCAGGGGGTCAGATTCAGGTCGAGCAGGTTGGACCATTGGGCAACCATCTCGAACAGGGCCTTCGCATCGTCGGATTCCAGTATCGCGAAGCCCCGGCCGCTCATGCCGTGCCAGCGCCCGAGCAGCGTCACACCCTTGGGCGGCGCACCCCCGGTCTCCAGAAAGCGCGCCACGGCCGCGTTGTAGGTCGCATGGGGCAGGTTCCAATCGAGAACGTACTTCATCCTGGCTCCTTCAAGCGTCGTCAAGGAATGCCGCGGTTCGGAACCCGGCCCGACGGCATCCCGGACCCTCGGGCCGGCATGGGCAGGACACGCTACTGCGAATCGGCTGGCGGTGAAACCCCCCGATGACGGATGCCTAGAATCGGTCGATGAGCTACCCGCCGATCGCCCCGGAAGCGGCCCCCGCCGGCAAGCTGCTGCGCAACCTGAATGCCGAGCAGCTGGCGGCGGTGACGCTGCCGCCCGAGCCGGCGCTGATCCTCGCCGGAGCCGGCTCGGGCAAGACCCGCGTGCTGACCACGCGCATCGCCTGGCTGCTGCACACCGGCCAGATGTCGCCGGGCGGCGTGCTGGCCGTCACCTTCACCAACAAGGCCGCCAAGGAGATGCTGGCGCGGCTGTCGGCGATGCTGCCGGTCAATGTGCGCGGCATGTGGATCGGCACCTTCCACGGCCTGTGCAACCGCTTCCTGCGCGCGCACTGGAAGCTGGCCGGCCTGCCGCAGGGCTTCCAGATCCTGGATGCGCAGGACGCGCAGAGCGCGGTCAAGCGCGTCATCAAGGCGATGAACCTCGACGAGGAGCGCTTCGTGCCGAAGCAGGTGTCGTGGTTCATCGCCGGCAACAAGGAAGAGGGCCGGCGGCCGCGCGACGTCGACATCCGCGACGAACACACGCGCAAGCTGGTCGAGGTCTACCAGGCCTACGAAGAGCAATGCCAGCGCGAGGGCGTGGTCGACTTCGCCGAGCTGATGCTGCGCGCCTTCGAGCTGCTGCGCGACAACGACCCGCTGCGCGAGCACTACCAGCGCCGCTTCCGCCACGTGCTGGTCGACGAGTTCCAGGACACGAACCGGCTGCAGTACGCCTGGCTGAAGATGTTCGCTCCCCCCGGGCGAGCGGATCAAGGCGTGTTCGCGGTCGGCGACGACGACCAGAGCATCTACGCGTTCCGTGGCGCCAAGGTCGGCAACATGGCCGACTTCGAGCGCGAGTACCGCGTGCGCCGCATCATCAAGCTGGAGCAGAACTACCGCAGCTTCGGCAACATCCTCGATGCCGCCAACGCGCTGATCGCGCACAACGCCAAGCGCCTGGGCAAGAACCTGCGCACCGAGGCCGGCCCGGGCGAGCCGGTGCGCGTGTTCGAGGCCACCAGCGACTTCGCCGAGGCGCAGTGGCTGCTCGAGGAAATCCAGACACTGCACCGCGGCGGCCTGGCGCGCAGCGAGACCGCGCTGCTCTATCGCTCCAACGCCCAGAGCCGGGTGCTGGAAAGCGCGCTGTTCAACGCCGGCATTCCGTACCGCGTCTACGGCGGCTTGCGCTTCTTCGAGCGCGCCGAGGTCAAGCATGCGCTGGCCTACCTGCGGCTGATCGAGAACGCCAACGACGACACCAGCTTCCTGCGTGTCGTCAACTTCCCGACGCGCGGCATCGGCGCGCGCACGCTGGAGCTGCTGCAGGACGCGGCCCGCGGCAGCGGGCGCAGCCTGCACCAGAGCGTGGCCGCGGTGCCGGGCAAGGGCGGGGCGAACCTGCAGGCCTTCGTCGCACTGGTCGACACGATGCGCGACGCGACGCGCGGCGCGACGCTGCGCGAGATCATCGTGCACGTGCTCGAAGCGACCGGGCTGCTGGACTTCTACCGCAGCGACAAGGAAGGCCAGGACCGCATCGAGAACCTCGAGGAACTGGTCAACGCCGCCGAGTCCTTCGTCACGCAGGAAGGCTTCGGCAAGGACGCGGTGGCGCTGCCGGTGGACGAGCAGGGCGCGGCCCCGGGGCCGGGCACACCGGCCGCGCCCGATGCCGAAACCGGTGAAATCATGTCGCCGCTGGCCGCCTTCCTGACCCATGCCGCGCTCGAGGCCGGCGACAACCAGGCGCAAGCCGGCCAGGACGCGGTGCAGTTGATGACCGTGCATGCGGCCAAGGGGCTGGAGTTCGACGCGGTGTTCATCACCGGCCTCGAGGAAGGCCTGTTCCCGCACGAGAACTCGCTGTCCGATGGGGACGGGCTGGAAGAGGAACGCCGGCTGATGTACGTGGCGATCACGCGCGCGCGGCAGCGGCTGTACCTGAGCTTCAGCCAGACGCGGCTGCTGCACGGCCAGACGCGCTACAACGTGAAGAGCCGCTTCTTCGACGAGCTGCCCGATGCCACGCTGAAGTGGCTGGGCCCGCGCCACGCCGGCTTCGGTTCGGGGCATGTGCGCGCGTACCAGGATGCCTGGGCGCGCGGCAGCGGGCTGGGCTCGATCGTCGGCGTCGGCCGTGTCGCGGCGCCGGCCCC
>DAORHX010000192.1:0-7141 GCA_035438245.1 Rubrivivax sp. | reverse complement strand
CCTGGTGGCACCGCTGCTCGCGCCGCGCGGGCCGCTGGGCTGCCTGTATGCCGACATCGAGGGTGCGCACGGCCGCTTCGAAGACGCCGATCGTGCGCTGCTGGCGGCGCTGGCCGCGCACGCGGCCATGGCGCTGGGCCATCGGCGCGACACCGGCGTGTTGCATCAGCAAATGGCGGAGCGCAGCGCCGAGGCTGCGCGCACGGCCGCCGCGCAGCAGGCCAGTGCCGAAGTGCTGGCGATCATCGGCAGTTCGGCGGCGGACCCCGGGCCGGTGTTCGACAAGCTGCTCGATGGCTGCGAGCGGCTGCTGGCCAGCGAATCCGTCAGCTTGTTCCTGCTCGACGACGCAGGCATGGTGGGGTTGGAGCGCATGCACTTCTCCGCATCCGGTCGCGCCCGGTTCGGCGACGCCGCGGTGGCGGCGATGGCGACCGCTTTCCGTTCGGTGTATCCCACGCCGGTGGCCCAGACCGCCCTGCCCACGGTCTTCGAACGCGGTGCCGCGCTGGACATCCGCGACGTGCTCAACGACTCCGACGTGCCGCCGTCGATACGGGGCGGCGCACAGCGGCTGGGCATCACCTACTCGGCACTGATCACCCCGCTGATGTGGCAGAGCCGTGGCATCGGCACGCTCGGCATCTCACGCGACCTCGCCGACGCCTACAGCGACACGCAGGGCTTCAGCCCGGCCGAGCACGCACTGCTGAAGACCTTCGCCGACCAGGCAGTGATCGCGATCCGCAACGCGCGGCTGTTCAACGAGACGCAGCAGGCGCTTGCCCGCCAGACGGCCACGGCCGAGATCCTGCGCGTGATCAGCAGTTCGCCCACCGACGTGCAGCCGGTGTTCGATGCCATCGTGGCCAGCCTGCTGCGCCTCTTCGGCACGCAGTTCGCCGCGGTGCAACTGCTGCGCGACGGCGTCGTCACCATGCCGGCCTCGGGCGGCAAGGCGGGCTTCGAGAAGCTGGCCGAGCGCTACCCGCGGCCACTGGACGACAGCACCATCGGCGGCCTGGCCATGCTGGGCCAGCGCACGCTGCAGTTCGCCGCGCTCGACGACCCGGCCGCGCCGCCGGGCACGCTGCAGTTCGCGCGCGACTTCGGCTTCAATTCGGTGGCCTTCTCGCCGATGCTCCACGACGGGCGCGTCATCGGGGCGATCGGCACCGCACACCCGGACGGCAAGCGCTTCGACGAGCAGCAGCTGGCGCTACTCGAAGCCTTCGCCGGCCAGGCCGTGATCGCGGTCGAGAACGTGCGCTTGTTCAACGAGACGCGCGAGTCGCTCGAGCGCCAGACCGCGACGGCGGCGATCCTGGGTGCGATCGCGCAGGCGCGCGGCGACGTGCAGCCGGTGCTGGAGGCCATCGTGCACAGCGCGCGCGAGCTGGCCGGCGGCCTGACGGCCACGCTGTGGCAGGTCGAAGACGGCTGGGCGACGTTGCTCGCGCGCACCCGCACCGCCGCCGACGACGTGCTGCTGGCGCACGAACGGCACGCGGTCGGGTCCAACTACCTGGCCAGCCCGGCGACCACGCTCGCAACGCTGGTGGTGCCCGACATCGAAGCCGAGCCGCGCATGGACGACGATTGGCGCGAGATCGCCCGTGGCCGCGGCTACCGCTCGATCGTCGTCGTGCCGATGCTGCGCGACGGCGCCTGCGTCGGCCTGGTCAGCGTCACGCGGCAGGAGCCAGGCTCGTTCCCCGAGCGGCTGGTCGCGCAGCTGCAGACCTTCGCCGACCAGGCCGTGATCGCGATCCAGAACGCGCGGCTGTTCAACCAGACGCAGGAGGCGCTCGCCCACCAGACCGCCAGCGCCGACATCCTGCGTGTCATCAGCCGCTCGCCCACCGACGTGCAGCCGGTGTTCGACGCCATCGTCACCACCGCCGTCGAGCGCCTGGGCTGCGACATCGCGATCGTGCAGATCTGCAGCGGCGACACGTATTCGCCCAAGGCCATGGCCACGCCGGCGGGGCTGGCGCCGGTGCCGGGCGCGCAGCTGATGCCGGTGGACCCGCAGGCCAACTTCCCGTCGCGCGCCATTCGCCACAAGACCATGCTGCACGTGAGCGACTGGTCGGCGGTCGAGCTTCCCGCCCATGAGCAGGTGCGGCACGAACAGCTGGGCTTGAACTCGGCGCTGTACCTGCCGCTGCTGCGCGGCGACGACTGCGCCGGCGTGCTGGTGCTCGGCAGCAAGCGGGCCAACGCCTTCGACCACAAGGCGATCGCGCTGGCCGAGTTGTTCCGCGACCAGGCGCTGATCGCGATCGAGAACACGCGGCTGTTCAACGAGACCCAAGCGGCATTGGAACGCCAAACCGCAACCAGCGAAATCCTGCAGGTCATCTCCGGCTCGCCCACCGACGTGCAGCCGGTGCTGCAGGCGGTGGCCGAGCGCGCGGCGAAGATCTGCGCAGCACAGTTCGTCGACATCATCCTGCGCCAAGGCGAGTCGATCCGCGGCGTCGCCGTCTTCGGCGACCTCGGCGGCCCCACCGGCGAGCCGATGCCGCTGGACCGCTCGACCGTCATGGGCCGCGCCATCGTCGAGCGCACTGCGGTGCACGTGCACGACCTGCAGCAGGCGCGGGCCGAATACCCGCGCGGCAGCCAGCTTGCGCGCCAGCACGGCCACCACACCACGCTGGCCGTGCCGCTGCTGCGCGAGGGCCGCGCGCTGGGCGCGATCCTGGTGCGCCGCACCGAGGTGCAGCCCTTCGACGACAAGCACATCGACCTGCTGCGCACCTTCGCCGACCAGGCGGCGATCGCCATCGAGAACGTGCGGCTGTTCAACGAGACGCAGGAGGCGCTCGAGCGCCAGACCGCCACCGCCGAGGTGCTGAAGGCCATCGCCGCCTCGCCGTCGGACGTGCAGCCGGTGTTCGACGCCATCGCCGCCAGTTCCAGGCAGCTGCTCGGCGGCTTCTCGACCACCGTGTTCCGCATCGTCGACGGCGTGCTGCACCTGGTGGCCTTCACCGCGACGAACGCCGAGGCCGATGCGCTGCTGAAGTCGACCTTCCCGCGGCCGATCGCCGAGTTCCCGCCGCTGGCGATGGTCAGCGGCGGCCAGATGGTGCGCATCGACGACACCGAGTCCGACGCGGCCGTGCCCGAGATGCTGCGCGAGCTGGCGCGCCGCCGCGGCTACCGCGCGATGCTGTTCACGCCGCTGGTGCGCGACGCGGCGGTGATCGGCATGATCGCGGTGACGCGCGAAGCGCCCGGCCCCTGGGCCGAGCACCATGTGCAGCTGCTGCGCACCTTTGCCGACCAGGCGGTGATCGCCATCGAGAACGTGCGGCTGTTCAACGAGACGCAGGAGGCGCTGGAGCAGCAGACCGCCAGCGCCGAAGTGCTGCAGGTCATCGGCAGCTCGGTGTCCGATACCGCGCCGGTGTTCGAGCGCATCGTCGACAGCGCGCGGCGCATCCTGAACACCAACTACGTCAACGTCGGCCTGGTCGGCGACGACGGGCTGCTGCACCTGGACGTGAACGAGGTGCCGCAGTTTCCGGCCGACCCGCTGTATCCGAAGGTGGTCGAGTACCTGCACCGCAGCTTCCCGGCACCGGCGCGCGATTCGATGCATGGGTACTGCGCACACCGGCGTGTCGTGCTGCACTATCCCGACGTCCAGCACGGCCCCGATGTGCCGCCGTTGCTGCGCGAACGCACTACCTGGATGGGCGAGCACTCGCAGCTGTACGTGCCGCTGGTCTGGCAGGGCAAGGGCATCGGCGCCTTCGGCATTGCGCGGCTGCCGATGAAGCCCTTCAGCGACAAGGAGATCGCGCTAATCAAGACCTTCGCCGACCAGGCGGTGATCGCCATCCAGAACGCGAAGATGTTCAGGCAGACGCAGGAAGCGCGCGAGCAAGCCGAGGCCGCGCGCGGCCAGGCCGAAGCCGCCAACGAAGCCAAGAGCGCCTTCCTGGCGACGATGAGCCACGAGATCCGCACGCCGATGAACGCCGTCATCGGCATGAGCGGGCTGCTGCTCGACACGCCGCTCACCGATGACCAGCGCGACTTCGCCACCACCATCCGCGACTCGGGCGACGCGCTGCTGACGATCATCAACGACATCCTCGATTTCTCGAAGATCGAGGCCGGGCGCATGGATGTCGAGAACCAGCCCTTCGACCTGCGCGAATGCGTCGAGTCGGCGCTGGACCTGGTGGCCGGGCGCGCCGCCGAGAAGCGGCTGGACCTGGCCTACGTGCTCGAGAACGAAGTGCCGGCCGCCATCGGCGGCGACGTCACCCGGCTGCGCCAGGTGCTGCTGAACCTGCTGGCCAACGCCGTGAAGTTCACGCCCGCCGGCGAGGTGGTGCTGACGGTGAACGCCGGCGCGCCCTGCCCCGACGGCTCGGTGGAGATCACCTTCGCCGTGCGCGACAGCGGCATCGGCCTGAGCGCCGAGGGCCTGGGCAAGCTGTTCCAGAGCTTCAGCCAGGCCGACTCGAGCACCACGCGCAAGTACGGCGGCACCGGGCTGGGCCTGGCGATCAGCAAGCGGCTGGCCGAGCTGATGGGCGGCAGCATGTGGGCCGAGAGCGATGGACCGGGGGCGGGTTCGACCTTCCGCTTCAGCATCCGCGCGGCCATCGCCGCCAGCGCGCCGAGCACGCGGCGCGAGATCAGCGGCACGCAGCCGGCACTGGCAGGCAAACGCCTGCTGGTGGTCGACGACAACGCCACCAACCGGCGCATCCTGGTGATGCAGGCGGCCAAGTGGGGCATGACCACGCGCGACGCCGAAGCCGGCGCCGCCGCACTGCGCCTGCTGGCCGCGGACGAGCACTTCGACCTGGCGATCCTCGACATGCACATGCCGGAAATGGACGGCACCGAACTCGCCCAGGCGGTACGCGCTGCCGGGCACACGCTGCCGCTGGTGCTGTTCAGCTCGCTCGGCCGGCGCGAGGCCGGCGACGCCAGCGGCGCGCAGCTGTTCGCCGCCACGCTGGCCAAGCCGCTGCACCAGAGCCAGCTGTTCGACACGCTGGTCACGCTGCTCGCGGCCGACGCCGCCCCCCGCGCCGCGCCCAGGCCCGCCCCGCCGAAGATCGACGCCACGCTGGCCGCGCGCCACCCGCTGCGCATCCTGCTGGCCGAGGACAACGTCGTGAACCAGAAGCTGGCCTCAAGGCTTTTGCAGCAGATGGGCTACCGCGCCGACCTGGCATCCAACGGCATCGAGGCCATCGAATGCATCGAGCGCCAGACCTACGACGTGGTGCTGATGGACGTGCAGATGCCCGAGATGGACGGGCTCGAAGCCAGCCGCCGCATCGTCGCCCGGTGGCCGAACGGCGAACGTCCGCGCATCGTCGCCATGACCGCCAACGCCATGCAGGGCGACCGCGAGGAATGCCTGGCCGCCGGCATGGACGACTATGTCACCAAGCCGATCCGGGTCGACGCCTTGGTCGAGGCCTTGCTTCGTGTGGACGAACGCAATGCGCCCTGAGCGCGTCAGTTCGTCGTGGCAGCGCATGACTGGGGGGGCGCCATGCAGCTGAACACCGACCTGCCGGCCGAACACACCCGACTGCAGGTGGCTCGGGCAGCCTTTTCGATCCTGGCGCGCAACACACGCTGGGGCGTCTTGACCACGTACTTGTCAGTGCCGCTGTTCGGCGTCGCACTGGCTCAACAGGGACCGATTCCAGGCTTCTTCATCTGGGCGGCGGTGATTCTGCTGATGCCGCTCATCCACATCCTGGCCATCGCACCCCATCAAACGCGCCTGATGGCCGCGGGGCGCTTCCGGGCACTAGGCCGGATGCTGGTCGCCTTCAACGTCGTCTTCGGCGGCCTTTGGGGTGTGGCGTGCGTGCTGTACTTCGACGCCGAGATGACGCGGCTGGCCGTACTGGTCACCGCGCTGATGGCCCTGACGATGACCGTGTGTTTTGCGTCGGTCAGCTACCTGCCCTGTGCCTATGCGTTCTGCGTGCCGCTGGTCTTGCCTTACGCGGCCCGCGCGGCGGCCGATGGCACCACGCTGCCGCTGCTCACAGCCTTCACCGTCGTTCTGGTCCTTGCCGTCACCTTGTTGTACGTCCATCAGTTCAATGCCGCACTGTTGAGCTCGATACGCATGCGCTTCGAGAACGACCGACTCAACGAGGCCCTGACCGAACAGCGTGTGCTGGAGCGCACCCGCGTGGTGGAAGCCGCCAGCCAGCACAAGTCGGAGTTCCTGGCCGCGGTCAGCCACGAGATCCGTACACCGATGAATGCCGTCATCGGCATGAGCGGGCTGCTGCTGGACACGCCGCTGAACGCCGAGCAGCTCGAATATGCCAACACCATACGCGACAGCGGCGAGACGCTGCTGACCCTCATCAACGACATCCTCGACTTCTCGAAGATCGAGGCCGGCCGCATGGACATTGAAGACCAGCCCTTCGACCTGCGTGAATGCATCGAATCGGCGCTGGACCTGGTCGCCAGCCGCGCGGCCGAAAAGCAGCTGGACATCGCCTACGAGATCGACAACGACGTCGCCGTCATCATCCGGGGTGACGTGACGCGGCTGCGCCAGGTGCTGCTCAACCTGTTCAGCAACGCGGTCAAGTTCACCGAAAAGGGCGAGGTGGTGCTGAGCGTCGCCGTCGAAGGCGACGCCTTGCACTTCGTCGTGCGCGACACCGGCATCGGTCTTTCCGAGGACGGCAAGAGCCGGCTGTTCCGCAGCTTCAGCCAGGCCGACAGCAGCACCACGCGCAAGTACGGCGGCACAGGGCTGGGGCTGGCCATCAGCAAGAAGCTGGCAGAGTTGATGGGCGGCACGATGTGGGTGGAAAGCGCCGGCCCCGGCTGCGGCAGCAGCTTTCACTTCACGATCCGCGCAGCCAATGCCGAGATGCCAGCGGGCACGCGGCGCAGCTTCATCGGCCCGCAGCCCGCCCTGGTGGGCAAGCACCTGCTGGTGGTCGACGACAACGCCACCAACCGGCGCATCCTGGCGCTGCAGACGGCCAAGTGGGGCATGACAGTGCACGACACTGCCGACCCGCGGCTGGCACTGGACATGCTGAAGACCAGCAACCACGACCTGGCGATCCTCGACATGCACATGCCGGAAATGGACGGCACCGAACTCGCC
>DAORHX010000191.1:0-7145 GCA_035438245.1 Rubrivivax sp. | reverse complement strand
CAGGTCATCCGGCACATGCTCGCCGACATGCAGACGCAGACCGACGCCGCGCGCCTGCTGGCCTACCGCGCCGCCGAGCTCGCCGCGCGCGGGCAGCCCTGCCGCAAGGAGGTGGCGATGGCCAAGCTTTTCGCCTCCGAGACGCTGCAGAACGTCTCGCGCCAGGGCATGCAGATCCTGGGCGGCATCGGCACCACGCCCGAAGCCGACATGGAGCGCTACTTCCGCGAGGGCATGCAGTCCACGATCGGCGGCGGCACCTCGCAGATCCAGCGCACGATCATCGCGCAGGAGATGCGGGTTTGACGGGCGCCGACACGGGCCGCCCGGCGCAGGCCGTTGCAGCAGCCACCGCCGTCCTGGTCCGCGACGGGCCGGCCGGGCTGGAAGTGCTGATGGTGGTGCGGCACCACGAGATCGACTTCGCGCGCGGGGCGGCGGTGTTTCCGGGCGGCAAGGCAGCCGCCGCCGACCGCGACGACCGGCTGCGCGAGCGCTGCGCCGCCGTGGCGCTCGACGACTTGCAGCGCTCGCTGCGCATCGCCGCCGTGCGCGAGACCTTCGAGGAGAGCGCCCTGCTGCTGGCCCGCCGGCGCGGCGAGTTGCTCGGCGCCGAGGATGGCGCGGCGTTGTGGCGAGGCTGGCACGCGCGCGTCCTGGCCTCGGCCGAGGCCTTCGTCGAGATGGTCTGCGAAGAGGAACTCGAACTGGCACTGGACCTGCTCGTCCCCTTCGCGCACTGGGTCACGCCGGAGACCTCGCCCAAGCGATTCGACACCCATTTCTTCATCGCGCAGGCGCCGGCGGGCCAGGTTGCGGTGCACGACGGCCGCGAGGCGGTGGATGCGTTCTGGGTGCGCCCGGCCGACGCGATGGCCGAGTGCGAGCAGCGCCGCCGCGTGATCATCTTTCCGACGCTGTGCAACCTGGCGCTGCTTGCGCAGTCGGCCGACGTGTCGGCCGCGCTGGCGGGCGCGCGGGCACGGACGGTGCAGCGGATCCAGCCGACGCTCGTCCGGCGCGCCGACGGCAAGATCGTCCCCGCCCTGCCCGCGGACTGCGCCTACCCCACCCTGTCCCCCGCGCTGATGGACCAGGTCGCACGCTGAACTTCACGGAGCAAGACCCATGGAGACGCTGGGCATCGGCCTGCACTTCGAGGACCTGCCCCTCGGGCGGCAGTTCCGCACCGTCGGCCGCACGGTGACCGAGGCCGACATCGTCAACTTCTGCTCGTGCACGGGGATGACGGAAGTGCTGTTCACCGACCTCGAGTTCCTGCGCACCGAGTCCGACATCAAGGGCCGCGTGGCGCCGGGCGCGCTCGCCTACACGTTCGCCGAAGGGTTGCTGGTGCACGCCACGATGCAGCACACCGGATTCGCCTTCCTGGAGATGGAATTCAAGGTCCACAACCCGGTGTTCGCCGGCGACACGCTGCACGTGGAGTGCGAGGTCATCGAGGCGCGCCGCAGCAGCAGCCGCCCCGGCCGCGGCCTGGTGCGCACGCGCAACCGCATCGTCAAGCAGGACGGCACGCTGGCCATCACCTACACGCCGCTGCGCATGATCAAGTGCCGGGATGCCGCAGCGGCGTGAGGCGCAGGGTGGAAACATGAACGCCTGCGCGCTCATCGAGGACCGGTGGCTGCGGACGGCGTCCGACCCCGGTCCGGGCAATGCGACGATGGTCGACCCGCAGTCGCGAATGGCCGCGTATTCGGCGGCTCGTTGACGCGTGCCGCGCCTTTCAAAGCAGTACACTCTGCGCGCCTGACGGTGCGCGCCGATTCGCCCGCGAGGCAACCCATGAACAGTCTGATCACACCCGACGAGGTGCCGCGATGGATCCCGGGGCGTCTGACGCTCGACAGCGGCCCGCTGGGGTGGTCGGGGGTGTCGCTCAAGGGCTACCACTACGAGGACCTCGACGTGGTCATTCCCCCAATGCGGGACTACATGCTTGTCCGCTACAAGGGCGACGAGGCCATGATGAGCCGGCGCGCCGGCGGCGCCTGGCGCAGCAAGCGCGTCTCGCGCGGCGTGTTCACCCTGCTCACCCGCAGCGAACAGTCGCAGTGGAAGTGGGACCGTCCGATCGACGTGAGCCACATCTACCTGCAGCAGGCAGAGATCGCCCGGGTCGCAGAAGACGTGTTCGAGAAGACCATCGACGACGTGCGCATGGAGGATGCCATCCGCATCGAGGACGGCGTCCTGCCCGGCCTGATGTCGGCCTACGAGTCGGAACTGTCGAGCCGAGGGCTCGGCGGCAACCTGTATCTCGCCGCGCTCAACGAACAGCTGTGCATCCACATGCTGCGCACCTATGCCAAGGTGAGCCTGCGCGAAGCGCCGCTCGGCGGCCGGCTGGCGAGCTGGCAGCGCCGGCGCGTGACCCACTACATCGAGGACCACCTCGACGGTGAAGTGTCGCTCGCCAGCCTGGCGCACGAAGCGGGCATCAGCGTCTCCGGCCTGATTCGCAAGTTCCACGCCGAGTTCGGCTGTACTCCTCACGGCTACGTGCTGCAGCGGCGCCTCGAACGGGCGAAGCGCATGCTGGCCGAAGCGGCCCATCGCGGCGACCCGCCCTTGAAGGTGGTGGCGGCGAGTTGCGGCTTCGCCGACCAGAGTCATCTGGTGCGGCACTTCAAGCGCGCGTTCCGTCAGACGCCGGCGGAGTACCGCGCCACGGCCGGCGGCAGGCCGCTGGTTGCCGCAGCGAACGACGGGCCGGGCGACGGCTGAAGTCGAACCGCGTTCAGGCGAGTGCCGGGATCAGCACCGTGCGCCCGATCACCTGGCCGCGACGCAGCGCGTCGAGCGCTTGGTTGATTTCGCCGAGCGGGCGGCGCGTCACGGCGATCGGCTCGAGATCGCCGCGGAGCGCGAGCTCGACGAGTTCGCGCAGCTCCTTCAAGGTACCGACGTAGCTGCCTTCGATGCGCAGCGGCTTGAGCGGAAGCGTCGGCAGCGGCAGCGTGATGTCGCCTCCCAGCAGGCCGCAGATCACGACATGCGCGCCGCGCCGTGCGCTCTGGATGGCCAGCGAAACGCTGGCCGTCGAACCGACCAGATCGAGCACCATCGCCGCGCCGCCATCAGTGGCGGCGACGAGTTGCCCGGCGGCGTCGCTCGCCTTCGCGTCGACGAGGGCCGATGCGCCCGCGGCAAGCGCCGCCGCGCGTTTGGCCGCGTCGATGTCGACGGCGACGATGCCTTTCGCGCCCAAGGCCTTGAGCACCTCGATGGCCATCAGGCCCAGGCCGCCGACGCCGAGCACCACCACCGGCTCCTGGCGGATCCGGTCGCCGAACTTGCGGATCGCGCTGTAGGTCGTCACGCCGGCGCAGGCCAGCGGCGCGGCTGTCGCCGCGTCGAGGTTGCCGATGTCGATCAGGTAGCGGGGATGGGGCACGACCACGTGATCGGCGAAGCCACCGGGCCGGGCCACCCCGAGCGACCGGCCCTTGAGGCACAGGTGCTCGTCGCCGCGCTGGCAGGTCGTGCACTCGCCGCAGCCGATCCACGGGTGGACGAGGCAGCGCATGCCCGCCTGCAAGGCGCCGGCCTCGCTGCCCGCACTGACCACCTCGCCACAGATTTCATGGCCGGGCGTCATCGGCAGCTTGATGCCGCGATCGGAGAGGACGAGCCGGTTGCCGCCGCCGAGGTCGTAGTAGCCCTCCCAGATGTGCAGGTCCGAGTGGCACAGGCCGGCCGCCGCGATGCGCACCAGCACCTCCGTGCCCGTCGGCGCCGGCGTATCCCGCTCCACCAGTTCGAGCGGCTTGTCGTGATGCACGAGGCAGTAGCAGCGCACGGCGTGTCTTCGGGAAGTGGTCAGCTCCTGGATGCGTGGTGAATGCCTGGCCGTTCAGGCGAGCACGAATCCGCGGTAGCCCTGGTTCTTCTCGTCGGCCAGCTGCTGGCGGTAGGCCCCGGAGCCGGCCATGTAGAACATGACGGCGTTCTTCTTGCCCGGGATATTGGCGCCGAAGATCCACGAGTCGGCCTTCGGGAAGAGCGTCATGTCGGCGATCGTCCGGCAGGTGCTGGTCCAGCCCTCCTCGGCGCTGCGCGTCGGTTCCACGCTGGCCGCCTTGGCGCGGTCGGCGTGGCTGATCGTGTCGCCGATCCAGTCGACCTGGGCCTCGATGCTCGGCGGGATGTTCGTGAATGGTCCGTTCGGCCCGAGAACCATGAACAGGTTCGGAAAGCCGTGCGTGCACACGCCGAGGTAGCTGGTCGGACCGTCTTGCCAGTGCTCGGCAATCCGGCGTCCGCCCCGGCCGCGCAGATCCATTGCGCGGTAGTTGCCGTCCACCGCGTCGAAGCCGGTGGCAAACACGAGCACGTCGAGCCGGTGCAGCACGCCGTCGGCGGTGAGCACGCCCTCGGGCACGATCTTCTCGATCGGATTCTCCTTGATCGAGACCAGCGTCACGTTGTCGCGGTTGAAGGTCTCGTAGTAGCCCTCGTTGCACAACGGGCGCTTGGCGTACAGGTCGTGCGGCGTGAGCTTGCGGGCGGTCTCCGGATCCTTGACGATCTCGGCGATCTTCGCGCGGATGAAGGCCGCGGCCGCCTCGTTGGCCTCGGGGTTGGTGGCGATGTCGCAGAACGTGCCGAACATGAACCGGAAGCCGTTGCCCTTGTCCCAGTTCTCCTGGAAGACCCGCCGACGCTCGGCCTCCGACACCTTCATCGCCTCGACGCCGCTTTCCTGGAAGCCGAACGCGACCACCGAGCCACGCACCTGGTTCCAGATGGCATCGAAGTTCTTCTTCGTCTCGGCCACTTCGGCCGCGTCGACCGGCCCGTTGCCCGAGGGCACGCTGTACTGCGGGGTGCGCTGGAACACCGTCAGCTGCGCGGCTTTCTTGGCGGCGGCGACGATGAACTGCGTGCCGGTCGAGCCGGTGCCGATCAAGCCGACGCGCTTGCCGGTGATGTCCAGGTCGTTCGGCCAGGCGTTGGTGTGGGTCAAGCGTCCGGCGAAGCTGTCGCGACCGGGGATCTGCGGCATATTGGTCTTCGCCAGCAGGCCGAGCGCGGTCACGAGGTAGCGGCTGGTGTACTGCCCGCCGCCTTTCGTGCGCACCTTCCAAACGTTGTTCTGCTCGTCGAAGGCGGCGCCGGTCACTTCGGTGTCGAACTGCACGTCCCGCCGCAGGTCGTAGCGGTCGACGACGTGGTTGAGGTACTTCTCGATTTCGGGCTGCTCGAGGTAGCGCGTCGTCCAGTCGTATTCCTGCAGCAGGTCCTTGTCGAAGGAATAGCGGTAGACGAAGGACTCGGTGTCGGACTTGGCCCCAGGGTAACGGTTGAAGTACCACGTGCCGCCCACGCCGCCGCCCTTCTCGAACACCCGGACCTTCAGGCCGAGTTGGTTGCGCAGCTTGTGCAGCGCGTAGATGCCGCCGAAGCCGGCACCGACGACGATGGCGTCGAAGTGAAGTTCGTTGCTCATGTGGATGTCTCCTGCGTCAGGCGCGCGGCCGGTCCCGGCAAGTGCGCCCCGTGCGGAACGCCGGACCGCTGGCGCGGCCCGGCCCGGCTTGCGATCAGGCGCGCTTGAACCAGGCCGCGATGCGGCGCATCTCGTCGTCGGCTTCCGGCGCCCGGCCGGCGAGGAACGGGAACACGTGCTGCATGCCGTCGACGACCGACAGCGCCACTGGCACGCCCGCGCTTTCGGCGATGCGCGCCAGGTCCTGCGCGTTGTCGAGCAGCGTCTCGGCCGAGCCCGCGTTGATGTACAGCCGCGGGAAGCCCTTGTAGTCGGCCTTGAGCGGGTTGGCGAGCGGATCGGTGCGCGAGCCCTTCTCGCCAAGGAACATGCCCGACATCGCCTCGAGGATGGCTTTGCCGACAAGTGCGTCCGTGGCCGCGTTCGTCTGCAGCGTCTTGCCGACGTGCTCCATGTCGAGCCAGGGCGAGAACGCGATCACCGCACCAGGCAGGTCCACCTTCTCCGCGCGCAGCTTCAGCACCGTGGCGACGGCGAGATTGCCGCCGGCCGAATCGCCGCTGGTGACGATGTTCGCGGCCTTGAAGCCGCGCTTCAGCAGTTCCTTGTAGACCGCCGTGGCATCCTCGATCTAGGCCGGGAACGGATGCTCGGGCGAGCGTCGGTAGTCGATCACCACCGCGGTCACGCCCAGATGTTTGGCCAGATGGCCCGCGAGCTTGCGATGGCTCGCCGATGAACCCACCGCGAAACCACCGCCGTGGGTATAGAGGATCACCTTGTCCTTGTCGGCGCCCGAGGGCAGGGCCCACACGCCCTCGACACCGGCGAGCGTGTCCGAGCGATAGGCGACGTCCTCGGGCTCGAGCGTGGGCTGATGCCACTCGTCGAACAGGCTGCGCAGATCGGCGATAGTGAGCGCTGGATTGGCGGCCATGCGCTCCGACCAGGACTGGTAGAGCGCGCGCAGCGCGTCGGATTGCGGCGAGGTGCCCATGTCTGTCTCCACTTCGTTGTCGTGGAGGTGGATGTTAGGCAGCCCATGGGCGGGCGTATTGAACGGCCTGTTCACGCGCGTTGTATGAAATGCGCACCCCGTGCGCGCCGCGGTGCTTCAGTCCGGCGTCACTGTTGCGACGATCGCGCTGCGCTCCACGGTCTGCCCCGGCTTGCATGCCACCGTCGCTACGGTGCCCGCACACTCGGCGCAGATGCGCATCTCCATCTTCATCGACTCGAGGATCGCGACGACGGAGCCCTTCTCGACGCGGTCGCCCGGCGCGACGCTGACCTTGAGGATCAGCCCCATCATCGGCGCCTTCACGTCGCCGCTGGCCTGCGCCGAGGCGCTGATGTACGAGAGGTAGGGGATCGCCTTCAGCTCGTGGGTGCCGCGGCGGTCTTGCACGTACAGGGTGTCGCCGTCCTCGTGCACGAGCACCGTCTCGCGGCGGCCGTCCACCACCGCCAGGCAGCGCCCGTCGGCGCCGGCCGCGCCGAGGTGCATCGCCACGCGCGCATCGTTCACGCCCACGAGCAGGCCGCCGTCGGCGGCCACCGGGCCGAAGCGGATCTCGGCGCTGACCCCGTCGGCGGTCTCGACGTGCAGGCTCGGCACCGGCGCCAGCCCGTCGTCGCCGTTGGCAAGCTGCCACCCGCTGCGGCCCTA
>DAORHX010000190.1:0-7181 GCA_035438245.1 Rubrivivax sp. | reverse complement strand
CATGACGAACTGCGGCGCCTCGTGCAGCGCCGCGTCGAGCAGCGGCTCGGCGCCGCGGCGCCAGTTCTGGAACGCCGCCAGCGCGGCTTCGTAGGCTTGCAACGCCGTCTCGGTGGCGCCCGAGACCGCGCAGCCGCGGGCATCGGTGCAGCGCTGCGGTGCGGCGGTGGTGGAGGAGATGACCATGGTGTCGTCGAACTGTGCGGCCCGTTGCCGGGCGGTGCGCGCAGCATCGGCGCCGCATGTATTCGGCGCGTGTCGCAGCGGTATCGGTGCGTCGTGTGCCGGTATCGCGCCGGCCGCTCGGGTCAGCGACGGCGTCCCGCGACCGTGAGGAACTCGCCGCGGATCAGGTAGCGGCAGTCGGCCAACCAGGCTCAGCCCAGCCGCGCCAGCGCCGCGTCGATCTCGGCGCGGATCTCGTCGAAGCTGTTCAGCGGCTGCTCGGGCTGCGGCAGCGGCGTCACCTGCAGGCTCTGCGCGTCGACCGATACCGCACCGTAGATCGCCGGCCGGCCGCTCCCGGCCAGCACCTGCTCGTAGGCATCGCCGCTCGAGTAGTGCCAGAACTCCCAGGGGTAGTCGACGAAGCCGTGGCGCCGCATCAGCGCGCTGATCTCGCGGCGGTTGCGCTGCGCCTCGGCCGGGACGAAGGGCGAAGCCATCGGCGTCTTCTCCGACATCTCCAGGTACGCTGCGCCGCGGTCGACTTCGCGTGCCGGGTCGTCGAGGTGCATGACCGAGATGTCGATCGCGCTGCCCGACATGTGGGTGCCGAACTTCGGCACGCTGGCCACCAGCGCCGAGCAGCGGCGGAACATGAACTCGGGCGTCGGCCGCTCGCCGCCCAGTTCCCACATCACCGTCCTCAGCACCGCGTCGAAGACCTCGGGCGTGCGGCCCAGGTACTTCTGCATCTCGGGCGTGCGGTAGCCGTCCTCGACGCGCAGCACCCAGCCGCGCGCGTTCATCTCGGCCGCCGCGCCGACGAAACCGGGGATCTGGCCGTCGCGCAGGTAGAACAGCCGCGGCAGGCCTTGTACGTGCGCTCGCGTGGCGAAATGCACCACCACGTCGGCTTGCTCCGCCGCTTGCTGCAGCGACACCAGCGGCTCGCCGCATTCGGCCACGGGGTAGGGCAGCACGGTGTCGAACATGAAGCGGTGCGCGGCCTCCAGCTGTTCGGTCCAGTAGGCGCGGCGTGTCGCGTCGGTGTCAGGGCTCATGCGGGTTCCGGGCCGTGGCGAAGCGCACAGTTTGCGTGAGAATGGGTCGCAGGTCGTGCCCGATGACGGGCGTCGCACAGGAGACAAGGCATGGGCATGCTCGATGGGAAGGTGGTCATCGTCACCGGCGCGGGGCGCGGCATCGGCCGCGACATCGCGCTGCTGGCGGCGGGCGAGGGCGCGAAGGTGGTGGTCAACGACCCCGGGGTGTCGGCCTCGGGCGAGGGCCACGACGAAGGCCCGGCGGCACAGGTGGTGGCCGAGATCCGCGCCGCCGGCGGCAGCGCGGTGGCCAACACCGACAGCGTGGCCGAATGGGAGTCGGCCAACCGCATCATCCGCTGCGCCACCGACGCCTTCGGCACGCTGCACGGCGTGGTCAACAACGCCGGCATCCTGCGCGACCGCATCTTCCACAACATGTCGGTGGACGAGTGGAAGGCGGTGATCGACGTGCACCTGAACGGCAGCTTCTACATGGCGCGCGCCGCGGCGGCGATCTTCCGCAGCGAGGAGCGCGGCGCCTTCGTGCACATGACCTCGACCTCGGGGCTGATCGGCAACTTCGGCCAGGCCAACTACGCGGCGGCCAAGCTGGGTATCACCGCGCTGAGCAAGTCGATCGCGCTGGACATGCAGCGCTTCCACGTGCGCAGCAACTGCATCAGCCCCTTTGCCTGGAGCCGCATGATCGGCACCATCCCCAGCGACACGCCCGAGCAGGCGGCGCGGCTGGAGCGCATGAAGGCGATGGAGACGAACAAGATCGCGCCGCTGGCGGTCTACCTGCTCAGCGACGCGGCCAAGGACGTGAGCGGCCAGATCTTCGCCGTGCGCGCCAACGAGATCTTCCTGATGGGCCAGAGCCGGCCGCTGCGCTCGGTGCAGCGCGCCGAGGGCTGGACGCCACAGACGGTGGCCTCGCACGCGATGCCGGCGATGAAGGCCAGCTTCTATGCGCTGGACCGTTCGGCCGACGTCTTCAACTGGGACCCGGTGTGATGGGCGCCGGCACTTTCGGCATCCTGTCCTTCGGCGCCTACCTGCCGCGTTCGCGGCTGCAGCGCGCGGTGGTCGCCGCCGCCAACGCCTGGTTCGCGCCCGGCCTGAAGGGCCTGGCCAAGGGCGAGCGCGCGATCTGCAACTGGGACGAAGACGCGATCACGATGGGCGTCGAGGCGGCGCGCGACTGCCTCGGCGAGCGTGACCGCACGGCCCTGGGCCGGCTGCTGCTCGCATCGAGCAGCCTGCCCTTCGACGACCGGCTGAATGCGGGCGTGGTCGCCAATGCGCTGATGCTGCCTTCCGGCTTGCGCGCGCTCGACCTGGCCGGCAGCCAGCGCGCCGGGTCGAGTGCGCTGATCGAGGCGCTCGACGGCGATTCGGGCGCGCCGACGCTGGTGGTCG
This sequence comes from Rubrivivax sp., assembly GCA_035438245.1. GTDB lineage: Bacteria > Pseudomonadota > Gammaproteobacteria > Burkholderiales > Burkholderiaceae_C > Rubrivivax. The sequence goes on along the minus strand of DAORHX010000190.1, from coordinate 4,548 downwards.
CCGCCGACGCGCGCAAGGCCAAGGCCGCGAGCACGCAGGAGATGGTCTACGGCGACGGCGCGGCGGCGCTGCTCGTCGGCACGGGCGAGCCGCTGGCCACGCTGCTGGCCGCGCACAGCGAGACCGTCGACTTCGTGCACCAGTACCGCATGCACGACCGCGCCCACGACTACGCGTGGGAAGAGCGCTGGGTGCGCGACGAGGGTTATCTGAAGATCGTGCCGCGCGCGGTCGCGGCGGTGCTGAAGAAGGCCGACGTGATGCCGGACGCGGTGACGCACTTCTGCCTGCCGGGCACGCTGTCGCGCATCCAGTCGGCGGTGGCGCGGCGCTGCGAACTGCCCGACGCCAGCGTGCGCGATGCGCTGGGTGCGGTCTGCGGCGACACCGGCGTCGCGCATCCGCTGCTGATGCTGAGCCATGCGCTGGAGGACGCGAAGCCGGGCGACGTGATCCTGCTGGCCGCCTTCGGCGAAGGCTGCGACGCGCTGCTGCTGAAGGTCACCGACGCGATCGGCAACGCGCGGCCGCGCCGCGGCGTCAAGGGCGCGTTGGCAGCCAGGCGCGAGGACGGCAACTACCTGCGCTGGCTGTCCTTCAACGGAGCGCTCGACATGGAGCGCGGCATGCGCGCCGAGCCCGACAAGCCGACGCAGATGACGGTGCTGTACCGCAACCGCGACATGATCCAGGGGCTGATCGGCGGCAAGTGCCGCGTCTGCGGCACGGTGCAGTACCCGCGCCAGCGCTACTGCGTCAACCCGGAGTGCAACGCGCTGGACAGCCAGGACGACTACCCGTTCGCCGAACGCGGCGGCACGCTGATGTCGTACACCGCCGACGCGCTGACCTACAGCCCCGACCCGCCGACCTACTTCGGCATGGTCCAGTTCGACGGCGGCGGGCGCATGCTGATGGACTTCACCGAAATCGAGGCCGGCAAGATCGACGTCGGGCTGCCGATGCGCATGGTCTTCCGCATCAAGGACCACGACCCGCTGCGCGGCTTCGTGCGCTATTTCTGGAAGGCGACGCCGGCCTAGGCGGTACTTGACAACCATGACGCGCAACACGTTCACGTTCGATGGCGGCGAACAGCTGACTACCGTTGGCGCCACCTTCTTCGTTTCCTACCTCTACTACCTACATGTCGATTCAACGCACCGCAACTGGGACTCGATACAGACCAAGTCCTCGCGCATCAGCACTATCACTTCTTCGACAAAGTACCACCGTGCATGGTTGGAACATGTGGGTGGCATGAGCGATGCGCGCCTGAGCAGGAACACCCTTGGACTGGATGGAGCGAAGGTCAAGGCAATGGCTCGGCTCGTCCTTGAACATCGTTGAGCAATGGCCATGGCAGACAACCGCGAAACCGAGCTGGCGGCACGTCGTTCGCGGAAGAAGTGGCGACCGAAGGTGGCGGCACGAGCCCCGCATTTGGTCGACCTCGCTTTGTCGCTGTTCGGCCCGGCGCACGGAATCGATCTGGTCTTGCCGGCCCGAGCGCGTGCGAGACCCGTGCGATTCGAAGTCAACCGCAGGCGCAGGCGGCCTGCAACAAAGGAGGCGTGACATGGCAACCGGCATCAAGGACAAAGTCGTCATCCTCGGCATGGGCTGCTCGAAGTTCGGCGAGCGCTGGGACTGCAACGCGCAGGACCTGATGGTCGAGGCTTTCGAAGAAGCGCTGGCCGACGCCGGCATCGAGCGCAAGCAGATCGAGGCCGCCTGGCTGGGCACGGCGATCGAGGAACAGCATCTGGGCAAGTCGGCCGTGCCGCTGGCGATGACGCTGCGGCTGCCCTACATCCCGGTGACGCGCGTCGAGAACTACTGCGCCACCGGCACCGAAGCGCTGCGCGGCGCGGTCTATGCGGTGGCCTCGGGCGCGGCCGATATCGCGCTGGCGCTGGGCGTCGAGAAGCTCAAGGACACCGGCTACGGCGGCCTGCCGCAACGCGGCCGCGGCGCGCTCAACGACCTGTTCTGGCCCAACCTGTCGGCGCCGGGCTCGTTCGCGCAGCTGGCCGCCGCCTACCGCGCCAAACACGGCGCCGACAAGACGGACCTGAAGCGCGCGATGGCGCACATCTCGGTGAAGAGCCACGACAACGGCGCGAAGAACCCGAAGGCCCACCTGCGCAACAAGATCACCGAGGACGACGTGCTGCGCGCGCCGATGATCGCCGAGCCGCTGGGCTTGTACGACTGTTGCGGCGTCAGCGACGGCAGCGCCTGCGCCATCGTCACCACGCCCGACATCGCGCGCGGCCTCGGCAAGCGCGACCTGGTGGCGGTGAAGGCACTGCAGGTGGCGGTGAGCAACGGCCAGGAGGTGCAGTTCGACCAATGGGACGGCTCGTACTTCGCCACCACGCGCATCGCCGCGGCGCGCGCCTACAAGGAAGCCGGCATCAGCAAGCCGCGCGAACAGGTGTCGCTGGTCGACGTGCACGACTGCTTCTCGGTGACCGAACTGGTGACGATGGAGGACCTGCAGCTGTCGCCCGAGGGCACGGCGATCCGCGACGTGCTCGACGGCTTCTACGATGCCGGCGGCCCGGTGCCGTGCCAGATCGACGGCGGCCTGAAGTGTTTCGGCCACCCGATCGGCGCGTCGGGGTTGCGCATGGTCTACGAGATGTATTTGCAGCTGCAAGGCCGTGCCGGGCAGCGCCAGCTTGGCAGCCCGACTTGGGGCGTGACGCACAACCTCGGCGGCTTTCCGAGCCAGAACGTCGCCGCGATTTCCGTCATTGGTGCTTACGGTGCCTGATGTGAGCCCCGAATTCATTCACCGCAGAGGAACGGAGGACGCAGAGTTTGCGCAGAGGAAGTCGACTTTCACTCTGCGGACCTCTGCGTCACTCCGTTCCTCTGCGGTGAAGGCTGTTGGCGGTTTCATGTGTCGCGGGTCGCGCGCCCCGCGGTGGAGCAACTGAGATGCTGCAGCCGCTCGAGCTTGCCCGCATCCCCGACAGCGCCGAGGCGCTGCGCCCGGCGGTGCGCGCCTTCCTCGACGAGGCGCTCGCCGGCCGGCCCACCGACCGGCTGGCACGCTCGTGGATGGGTTTCGATGCCGACTTCAGCCGCGCACTCGCGGCGCGCGGCTGGGTCGGCCTGACGCTGCCGCGCGAGTACGGCGGCGGCGGCCAGGATGCCTTCCACCGCTTCGTGCTCGCCGAGGAGCTGCTGTGCCGCGGTGCGCCGGTGTCGGCGCACTGGATCGCCGACCGGCAAAGCGGCCCGCTGATCCTCAAGTACGGCAGCGAAGCGCAGCGCCGCTTCTACCTGCCGAAGATCTGCGCCGCCGAAGTGTTCTTCTGCATCGGCATGAGCGAGCCGCAGAGCGGCTCCGACCTGGCCGGGCTGCGCACGCGCGCCACGCGCACGGCCGACGGCTGGCTGCTCAAGGGGCAGAAGCTGTGGACCACCAACGCCCACCGCGCGCAGTACATGATCGCGCTGGTGCGCACCAGCGGTGCCCCCGAGGACCGCCACAAGGGCCTGTCGCAGCTGATCGTCGACCTGTCGCTGCCCGGCGTCAGCGTGCGCACCATCGGCGACCTGGCCGGCGACGCGCACTTCAACGAGGTCTTCTTCGACGACGTGCAGCTGCCGCCCGACGCGCTGGTCGGCGACGAGGGCGCCGGCTGGGCGCAGGTGACGGCCGAGCTCGCCTTCGAACGCAGCGGGCCCGAGCGCATCTACGGCAGCATCGTGCTCTTCGATGCCTGGCTCGAACATCTGCGCAGCCTGGACCGGGCGAACGATGCCGAGCTGATCCTGGCCGGCAGGCTGCTCGCCCACCTGGCGCCGCTGCGCGAGATGTCGCTGGCGCTGAGCGCACGGCTGGCGGCAGGCGCGAGCCCGGTGATCGAGGCGGCGCTGGTCAAGGACCTGGGCACCGAGTTCGAACAGGCGCTGCCGAACCTGCTGGCCGATGCGCTGTATGCGGCGCCTGAACACGCGCCGCCGCCGATGCTGCTGCGCACGCTGCACTACGTGCTGCAGGTGTGTCCGACCTTCTCGCTGCGCGGCGGCACGCGCGAGATCCTGCGCGGCGTCATCGCGCGCGGGCTGGGGCTGCGCTGATGGATGCACTGCTCACCGATTCCTTCGAGCGCTTGCTGCAAGGCGCCTGCAGCCCGGCCGTGGTGCGCGAGGTCGAACGCAGCCTCGACGCCGGAGCGCTGTGGGCCGACATCGATGCCTCGGGCTTCGCCGAGTTGCTGGTGCCCGGCGAGGGCGGTGCGTCGTCCCAGCGTCAGTGTCGTGGCATTGAGCCAAACGGTCCCGACGCAAACGGCACAGCCATCCGAGGCCAGCTGGCGCCAAGCTGTTCGGTGCGTGACGACCTGCGCCTGCGAGTGGTGCAGCTTCGGGAAGGGGTCACGCTGGCCAGCGGTGAGTCGCTCGCGGGTGATGCGGTCAAGTGGGAAAACGGCGCGGTTGTCAAAAGTGGCAAGCAGCCAAGTGACTTCGTTGGAGCCACCCTGCACGGCCTGGCCGAGCCGAGCCAGCGCGTGCTCATCCGCATCG
>DAORHX010000189.1:0-7267 GCA_035438245.1 Rubrivivax sp. | reverse complement strand
TGACGCTGCCGATGATGCAGCAGCCGTTCACGATGGCGCTGGAGCGGATGCTGGCGTATTTCTGAGACCCAATCGGTGGCCACGCGCCGATCTGTCACCAGGCACTCGCCTCCAAGGGCCCCACGATAGTCGCAGCGTGGCCGCAGACGGGCGGCACGGTCCTGACAGGCTCACCAATGCCGCAGCTCTGCAGCCGCTTCGTCGCAGAGCCCGAAGGATGCCGATCCGATCCGCACGGCCCCCGCAATAGAAGAGGCGCCGCCTCGCATGCCACAGCGGAGACAGCGCCACAAGTGCGTGCCGGAAGCTCAGACCCCTTTGATCTGACGCCGGCTCAAACCCAAGCCCAGCAGCGCCAGTCCGATCAGCGCGATGGACGACGGCTCGGGTACTCTCGTCCACGAAGCCTCGAACCTGAACGCGGTCGAAGTGATGGGCACCGTGATATTGACGTAGAACGCCCTGCCCGGCGTCAGTTCCAAGCCCCCGCCCACAGGAGCGAAGAAGTCGATGGTGTCGCCGGAGGCATTGACGACCTCGTCCCAGTAGTCGTCCGCTCCGAAGGGACTCACGTGCAGGCGGGTGTCGACGCCGAGGCCGTTCTCAATCGGACCGCATCCCTCGAGGCAACGGAAATGAAAGTCCGTGGCAGTGGCCGGGCCCGGCCACGCCAGCGTGCTAAAGCCGATGCCCGGGATACCCCAACCGCCGTTTGCCACGCGCCAGGTCTGGCCCAGGCAGTCGGTGCCGGTCGTGCCGGTACCGCCAAAGCTGCAGATGACACTAGCCTGCGCCGGCGTCGACACGAAGGAACTGGCGACCAGCACCAGACAAGCCAAGAGTGCTCTGAACATGTTCATCCTCCTCATTTGCGCTTTAAGACAGCGCCCGCAGGCTACGGCTTCGAATCGAGCGGTCGCGCTGACCAGGATCGACCTTAATGTGATGGGGCGCGGCACGGCTTTTGGCGAGCCCGCCGTGTTCTTGATCGAATCAAGGCCGACGACAACACTTACGCAACATTTATGCCAGCGGGAAGCGCTTGCGGCGGGCGACAGAACAGCCGCCGCGCCACGCCGCTCGGGCCGACGACCCGGGAGGTGCTACTGGCGCCAGACAGCACAGGGCGACCCTGCGGAAACGCAGCCGAGTTGTCCCATTCGGGCAAGAACTCTGTCGCCTGCCCTTGCTTTCCGGCACTTGCTGGAGCATCGTCGAAGCAGTCGTAAGAAATCCTGACAGGGCGCACCCGCCCCGCAGACTCACGACCGACGAAGAGAGTCGCATGACGCATTCGATCTCAGGCGGCCCCGCCCGCATTCGCGAAGCCCTTCGCAACAAGCAAGCAGGCTCGTTGGAAACACGCCTGCTGCAACGCCTATACGGCCTGTTGCTGGTTGCCGAGGGTCGAAGCGGTGCCGAAGTGGCGCGTTGGTTCGGCGTCGACGCGCGCACCGTCACGCGCTGGGTGCAGGCGTATGCCCGACAGGGCTTGGTCGGATTGCATGAGCGCCCTCCCGGCGGACGCCCCGCGGCATTGAGCGACGTGCAGTCTGAACAGCTGGCGGCGCTGCTGGCCAATGGACAAGCCTGCGCCACCGCTGATTCCGCAAGGTGGACCGGCAAATCCCTGCAGGACCATATCGACCGACACTACGGCGTGGTCCTGAGCGTGCGCCAGTGCCAGAGGCTGCTGCACAGGCTTTGCCAGCAGCCGCCCGAGACTCGACCGAGCCCGTGAGCATGTACTCAGGCCTCGCTGCCAGCGATACCGCCGGTGGCGCTGGATTCGTGGCTGGCCCTCATGCTGGTGCTGCAGCAGTTGTTGATCGGCCTGAGCCTGAGCCTGGGCTTCGCGGTGCGGCTGGTGTTCGCCGCGATCGAGATGGCCGGCGAGATCGTCGGCCTGCAGATGGGGCTGAACTTCGCCGGCTTCTTCGACCCGCTGACCGCCGGCCAGGCCACCGCCAGCAGCCGCTTCTTCGGCGCGGTCGTCGGCTGGCTGTTCATCGTCATCAACGGCCACCTGCTGGTCATCGCCGCGCTGGTCGGCAGCTTCAACGCCTTTCCGGTGGGCGACGCGCCGTTCGACTTCGTGCGCCAGGCGCGACCGCACGAATGGGGCGCGATGATCTTCTCGACCGGGCTGTGGATCGCGCTGCCGATGGTGGCGATGCTGATGTTCGTCAACCTGGTGCTGGGCGTGATCTCGCGCGTCGCGGCGCAGATCAACGTCTTCGCCGTCGGCTTCCCGATCACGCTGGGCGTCGGCCTGCTCGGCATCCTGCTGACGCTGCCGATGATGCAGCAGCCGTTCACGATGGCGCTGGAGCGGATGCTGGCCAATTTCTGACGGCCGGGCCGCTCGGACTGTGGAGCAGCTCGGGCGGCCTGCTGGTGAACAGGCGTCAATGGTCGCCTACGCGGCAAGGGCTTCGCGCGCGCGCACCTTGCGCTCGATGTCGCTCTGCGTCGGCAGCGTCTTGAGGTCGTAGTTCGCCTGCAGCGCTAGCCAGGACGCCGCATCGCCGCCGAAGTACCTGGCCAGTCGCGCGGCGGTATCGGCCGTGATGCTCCTGCGTTCCTTGACGATCTCGTGAATGCGAGTCGCCGGAACGTCGAGCGCGACGGCCAGAGCATTGACGCTGAGGCCCAGCGGAATGAGGAAGTCCTCGCGCAGAACTTCCCCGGGGTGAACCGGCCGCATGCGGTCGACAGGATGGTCCATGGTTTGCTCCTTCAGTGGTAGTCGACGATCTCGACTTCCGACGGCCCAGCCGCTGTCCATACGAAGCACACGCGCCACTGGTCGTTCACGCGGATGCTGTGCTGTCCCTTCCGATCCCCCTTCAGCGCTTCGAGGCCGTTGCCCGGTGGGGACCGCAGAAACTCCAAAGTCTGGGCCGCGTGAAGCTGCGCGAGCTTGCGCTCCGCGATGCGAGCGAACGCCTTGAACCGCCGAACCGACTTGCCCTCGAACAGTGCCTGCGTGTCCTTGCACCTGAACGAGAGGATCATGCCACCAGTCTATTACGCCGCGCGTAACATCACAAGACGACGATGGTCGACGACCATGGCCGAGCATGTCCGAATGTGGCGGCCTCTCAACAGAGAGCGCAAAACACCGGACTCACAACGCGCTGAGAATGTTGCGGCCCGCGGGTGAGGACAGCGCCAACAGGGCCAGGACGTTCAGCAGGACCGTTGCCCAGAAGACTTGCCGGAACTGCTGCTTGGTGGACTTGTGGCGAAGGAACTGTTGCGCCAGCAATGCGCCGGGCCAGCCACCCGCCAAGGACAGAAGGTGCAGGGTGCTCTCGCGAGTGCGCCATGCGCCCTTTGCTGCGGCTGACCTGTCTGCGGCGTAGGCGACGAAGGTTGCAAGGCTCGCCGCCATGTAGAGCCCCGCCACCCACGGCGGCGGCTTCCAAAGGACTGCGACAACCGCAAAGAGAATCAGGAAGGCTGGAATGACAAAGAGCGTGGCCGCACCCCATTGCGCACGACCTGGTTTCTCCGGCGGCCTGGCAACTCGCCGCGTCCTTGCGAACTGAACGTTCTTCGCTCGTTTGCCCTTCGGACCCGATTCCACCTCGAACGACACCGCTTGCTTCGTCTGCGGTCGTCCCGAGCCTTTCGGCCACGCGGACACATGGACGAAGATGGGCTCGCCTCCTTGTGCTGCTTCGATGTAGCCGAAGCCACGGTCGTCGTTCCAGGAGCTCAGGATGCCTTCGAAGCGCATATGCGTGCCGAGGGGGCCCTTATTGTGTGAGGCTCGAAGTGTTCAAAGGCGCAACTCTGTCTGTCGTGTGTCCGGCTGCGCCTGCGGCACGTGGAACGTTCTGGCGGCGCCATGGCTGGACGCGCCGGCGTTTCGACGGCTACCTTCACCCCCCCACCAACCCATTGCGGATCGCGTAGACGGTCAACTCGGAGTTATTGGTCAGCTGCAGCTTCTCCAGCACCCGCGCGCGGTACACCGACACCGTCTTCGGCGACAGCACCAGGTCGGTGGCGATGTCGGACAGCCGCTTGCCCGAGGCGATCATCACCAGCGTCTGCAGCTCGCGGTCGGACAGCTTCTCGTGCGGCTGGCTGGTGGCCGGCGTGCTCAGGTTCTCGACCAGCATCTGCGCGATCTCGGGCGTCACGTACTTGCGCCCCTGCGCCACGGTGCGCACCGCCTGCACCAGCAGCTGCGGGTCGCCGCCCTTGTTGACGTAGCCGTGCGCGCCGGCGCGCAGCGCGCGGATCGCGTACTGGTCCTCGGGGTACATGCTGACGATCAGCACCTTGACGGTGGTGCCTTCGTCCTTCAGCACGTGCAGCACATCCAGGCCGCTGCGGCCCGGCAGGTTGATGTCCAGCACCAGCACGTCACATTCGGTGCCGCGCATCAGCGTGCGCAGCTCGCCGTAGTCGGCGGCCTCGCCCACCACCTGGATGTCGGCGGCGTCGGACAGCGTGTCGCGGATGCCGCGCCGGATCAGCGCGTGGTCGTCGCAGAGGATCACTCGGGTCATAGGTCTCCCCAGGCCGACGGGTCGTGCGCCTCGGCGGCGTGCTCGGGCAGGGCGGGCTCGTCATCGGCCGGCGCGGCGGTCACCGGGATCGACAGGATCAGCGTCGTGCCGCGCCCCGAACTCGACAGGTCGATCCAGCCGCCCACCGTGGCCGCGCGTTCGCGCAGGCCGCGGATGCCGAAGCTGCGCGCCTTGGCCAGGTCGCGGCGGCTCAAGCCGCGGCCGTCGTCGCTGATCTCCAGCGACAGCATGTCCGGCGCCAGCATCAGGTCCAGCCGCACGCGCGTCGCCTGCGCGTGCTTGCTGACGTTGGTCAGCGCCTCCTGCGCGGTGCGGTAGGCCACCAGCGGCACGCCGGCCGGCAGCTGCAGCTGCTCGTGGCTGGTGTGGAACTCGCACTCGATGCCGGTGCGCCTCTCGTGGCGCTGCGCCATCCACTGCAGCGCCGCCACCAGCCCCTGCTCCAGGATGGCCGGGCGCAGGTTGTGCATGATGCGCTGGCTGGCCTCGATGGCATGCGTCACCGTCTCCAGCGCACCCTGCGCGCGCGCGCGGATCGGCTCGGTCGAGGCATGGCGCGCGATCCACGCCAGGTCGAAGTTCAGCGCGGTCAGCGAGCCGCCGACGTCGTCGTGGATCTCGCGCGCGATGGCGCTGCGCTCCTGCTCGACGCTGGTCTGCAGGTGCTGCGCCAGCTCGGCCAGGCGCTGGCGCGAGGCCTGCAGTTCCTCGGCGGCGGCGGCGCGCGCGCGGCGCGCGTCGGCGGCCTCGATGGCGTGCTCCATCGCTGGGGCCAGCCGCGCCAGGTTGTTCTTCAGAAGGTAGTCGGAGGCGCCGTTGCGCATCGCCTCGACCGCGGTGTCCTCGCCGATCTCGCCCGACACCAGGATGAAGGGCCACAGCCGCCCGCTCGCGCGCAGCATGTCCAGCGCCTGCAGGCCCGAGAAGCCGGGCAGGTTGTAGTCGGACAGGATCAGGTCCCAGTCGCCCTGCAGTTCGGCAGCGAACTCGGCACTCGATTCGATGCGCCGCGCCTGCACCTGCAGCCCGGCGCGCTGCAGGTGCGCCATGGCCAGCTCGTGATCCAGGTCGGAATCCTCCAGGTGCAGCACGCGCAGGGTGCGCGGCGGTGCGGCATCGGTCATGCGTCGAGTATCGCCCAGCGCCCATGGCGCGCCGCTGCGCGATGTGCCAACTTTCACCCGCCCGGCCGGCTACTCCGGGGCGGCCCGCAGCGTGTCGATGACCGGCCGGCGCAGCACCTCGCGCAGCCCCCACCAGCCGGCCGCCAGCGCCAGCAGCGCGCCGGCCAGCGCCGCCAGCAGCGGCACCGCCGGCGAGGCGTTCCAGCTGAAGTCGAAGGCATAGCGCGCCAGCGCCCAGCCCACCGCCATCGCCGCGACCGAGGCCAGCAGCCCGGCCAGCGCGCCGACCCCGAGCAGCTCGGTACGCTGCACACGCGCCAGCAGCTTGCCGCTGGCACCCATGGCGCGCATCAGACCGAACTCCCTGGCGCGCGCCTCGCGGGTGGCGCTGACCGCGGCGAATAGCACCACCAGCCCGGCGGCCAGCGTGAAGGCGAACAGGAACTCCACCGCGCGCACCACCTGGTCCAGCACGCGCTGCACCTGCGCGATCGTGGCCGAGATGTCGACGTTGGTGATGTTCGGGAAATCGCGGCTGAGCCGGTTGTCGAAGCCCGGAGCATCGGGCGCGCGGAAGGCGCTGATGTAGGTGACCGGCAGCTCCGGCATGTCAGCCAGCGGGAAGATCACGAAGAAGTTGACGCGCATCGACCCCCAGTCCACCTTGCGCAGGCTGGTGATGCGGCCTTCGCGCGGCTGGCCGGCGATGTCGAAGAGCAGCGTGTCGCCGAGCCTCACGCCCAGCGTCTCGGCCAGGCCGGCTTCGACGCTGATTGCGCCGGCCTCGTTGGCGGTCCAGCGGCCGGCGGCCAGCGGGTTGTGCACCGGCAGCTGCGCGGCGTGGCTGAGATTGAACTCGCGCTCGACCAGGCGGCGCGCGCGGTCTTCGCCGAACTGCTCGGCGCTGACCGGCCTGCCGTTGATCGCCACCAGCCGGCCGCGGATCATCGGGTACCAGTCGTAGCGCGCCACGCCGGCCGCGGCCAGCGCCTGCCGAAAGAGGTCCGCCTGGTCGGGCTGGATGTTGATGACGAAGCGGTTCGGCGCGTCCGGCGGCGTGGCGCGGCGCCAGCTGTCGATCAGGTCGGTGCGCAGCAGCACCAGCAGCACCAGCGCCAGCAGGCCCACCGCCAGCGCCGACACCTGCAGCACCGCGAAGGCCGGCCGCGCGGCGATCTGGCGCGTGGCCAGCACCAGCCAGCGCGGCGCGCGCGCTTCCGGCACGGCGCGCTTGAGCACCTGCACCGCCACCCAGGACAGCAGCGCGAACAGCACGATCGCCGCGGCAAAGCCGCCCACCGCGATCAGCCCCAGCTTCAGATCGGACGACACCGCCAGCAGCAGCGCGACGAAGCCGGCGGTGCCGGCGCCCAGCACCAGCGCCGACGAAGCCTTCAGCGCGCCGACATCGCGGCGCATCACGCGCAGCGGCGGCACGCGTGCCAGCTGCAGCACCGGCGGCAGGCCGAAGCCCAGCAGCAGCGTCATGCCCACGCCGATGCCGAACAGCGCCGGCCACGGCCCGGGCAGCGGCAGCGAGGCATCCACCAGCCCGGCCAGCAGCCACACGAAGACGTAGTGCACGACGAAGCCGAT
>DAORHX010000188.1:0-7295 GCA_035438245.1 Rubrivivax sp. | reverse complement strand
GTGGCCGACGGCGCACCGCCAAGCCAGCCCGTCGTGGCTGCAGCGCACGGCGAGCCGGTCGTCGCCGCACCGGCCGTCACTGCCGCGCCTGTCGCCGAGCCGCCGGCCGTCGCCCGGCCTTTCGCGCTGCCGATCGACGACCTGCGCGCACTGGCCGCGTCGGCCGGGCTCGAATGGGTGAACTCGGATGCCGAGCGCATCCTCGTCGTGCAGCAGGCGATGGCCAACGAGCCGAAGCCGATTCACGTGCCGCGGCTGCCGCGGCCGCGTGTGGTCATCGACGAAGGCCCGCTGGTGCTGGTCGAGACGCGCAAGGACCTGTCGCAGATGAAGCTGCCGTTCGAGCAGCAGCAGCCGACGGCCTGAGCGTCCTCAGGGCAGGCGTTCCAGCGCGTGCTGGTACGCCGGCTCGTGCATCAGGTCGTCCCAGCCGAGCGGGGCCACGCGCGGCAGCAGGGCCAGGCGGCGCCGTTCGCTGTCCGGGTCGGCATGCCAGTGGCCGGCATGCGCCTGCTGTTGCAGGCCGGCGAGCAGTTCGTCGACCGCCTCGCCGCCGCCGATGCTCTGGTTGCACAGCAGCACCATGTCGCAGCCGGCGCCCAGCGCCAGCGCCGCCGCCTCGGCATAGCTCAACTGGCCGCCGTCGAGGTGGCGCGCGCCTTCCATGCTCAGGTCGTCGCTGAAGATCGCGCCGTCGAAGCCGAGCTGGCCGCGCAGGATGTCCTTCAGCCAGCGCGGCGAGAAGCCGGCCGGCCGATGGTCGACCTTCGGATAGACGACGTGGGCCGGCATCACGCTGGCCAGGCTGGTGCTCAACGCGCCGTAGGGCAGCGCATCGTCGGCGAGGATCGCCTTCAGCGACCGCCGGTCCACCGGCACCGCCACATGGCTGTCGGCCCTGACGAAGCCATGCCCGGGGAAATGCTTGCCGCAGTTGCCCATGCCGGCGAGCAGCAAGCCATGCATCAGGCTCTTGGCCAGCAGCGTCGCCACGCGCGCGTCGCGGTGGAAGGCGCGGTCGCCGATGACGCCGCTGCTGCCGTGGTCCAGGTCGAGCACCGGCGTGAAGCTGAAGTCGACGCCGCAGGCGCGCAACTCGGCCGCCAGCACGTAGCCGCAGGCGGTGGCGGCATCGGTGGCCGCCAGCGGGTCCTTCTTCCACAGCTCGCCGAGCGCGCGCATCGGCGGCAGGTGCGTGAAGCCGTCGCTGCGAAAGCGCTGCACGCGCCCGCCTTCGTGGTCGACGCAGATCAGGATGTCGGGACGCTCGCGCTTGATCGCCGCGGTCAGTTCGAGCAGCTGGCGCCGCTCGACCCAGTGGCGCGCGAACAGGATCAGCCCGCCGGTCAGCGGGTGGCGCAGCCGTCTGCGGTCGGCTGCGGTCAGCGTGGTGCCGGCGATGTCGAGCACGACCGGGGCGTGGGCGACCATCGTCAGCACCGCCCGGCCGTTGCGCTGGGGCCGGCCGCCCGCGAGGGCGGCGGACGAAGTGCGCGTGGGGGTTTCATTTCATGACTCCTCGGTTTCGACGACGACGAAGGCCGCCGCGTATTCGTTCTCGTCGGTGACGCTGACGTGGGCGCGCAGGGAGCGCGCGGCGAACCATTCGGCCAGCGCGCCATGCAGCCGGATCTCGGGCTTGCCGCTGGCGGCCTTGACGATCTCGCAGGCACGCCAGGTCATCGGCATGCGCATGCCCATGCCGATGGCCTTCGAGAAGGCTTCCTTGGCCGAGAAGCGCGTGGCCAGGTAGCTGAGGCCGCGCTGCGCGGCCCGTGCGCTGCGCGCCCGGTACACCGTCAGCTCGTGCTCACCGAGCACTTTCTCGGCGAAGCGCTCGCCGCGCCGCTCGACCGTGGCGCGCAGCCGGCGGATGTCGATGATGTCGGTGCCGATGCCGTAGATCATGCGGCGCCGTCGGGCGAATGCGCGATGCGGATGCAGCGCTGGTACAGCCGCACCGTCTCGGCGATGCCGAACTCGATCGCGTCGCCGACCAGCGCATGGCCGATCGACACCTCCTGCACGCCGGCGACCGCACGCAGGAAGTCGCCGAGGTTGTCGCGGTTCAGATCGTGCCCGGCATTCAGCCCGAGCCCGACGGCGCGCGCGGCATCGGCGGCGCGTGCATAGACGGCCAGCCGCTCGGCCTGCGCCGGCGTGCCGTGTGCGCGCGCATAACTTTCGGTGTAGAGCTCGACGCGGTCGGCACCGAGCTCGCGTGCCAGGGCCATCGCTTCGGGCTGCGGGTCCATGAACAGGCTGACACGCACGCCCAGGCTCTTCAGCTCGGCCAACAGCGGCGCCAGCCGCGCCGCGTCGGCATGCAGGTCCCAGCCGTGGTCGGAAGTCGCCTGTTCGCTGCTGTCGGGCACCAGCGTGCACTGCTGCGGCCGCCATTGGCGGACCAGCGGCATCAGGTTGTGGAACGGGTTGCCCTCGATGTTGAACTCGGCCTGCGGCCAGCGCTGCAGCAGCGCATGCAGCTCGCGCACGTCGGCGCTGCGGATGTGGCGCTGGTCGGGACGCGGATGCACGGTGATGCCGTCGGCCCCGGCCTGCAGCGCCAGCGTGGCGATGTGCACGAGGTTGGGAATGTCCAGCGGCCGCGAGTTGCGCAGCAGCGCCACGCGGTTGACGTTGACCGACAGCGCGGTCGTCGTGCCGCGCTGCGCGCTGCCGGCTTCGGGGGCAACGAGAGGGTTCATCGTGAAGGTGCTCCGGCAGCCACCAAGGTGCGCAACTCGGCCATCAGCCGGCTCGTGCGCAAGGTGGGCGACCCGAGATGATATTGAAGCAGCGTGCGCAGGCTGCCGCGCAGCTGCGGCAGCGCGGTCGCGCACTCGGCCTGCAGCGCAGCGAGGCTGCCGTGCTGCAGCGCAGCCTGCAGCGCGACCAGCCGTGCGCCGCTCAGGCCGGGCTCGTCGGCCGTGGCCGGCACGATGCCGGCTTCGGGGCGCAGCGCGTAGCGGGCATCGGCATGCACCGGCTGCAGGGTCTGCGTGACGCCGTCCAGTTCGGGCAGCAGGCCGATCTCGCGCAGCAGCGTCAGCTCGAAGGCGCGCAGCGCCGCCTGCGAGCGCGTCTCGTCGGCCGTGGCCAGCACCGGCAGCACCTGCGCATAGGCATCGAAGAGCACGGCATGCGGGTCCTGGCGCGCCAGCAGGCGCAGCAGCAGCTCGTTCAGGTAGAAGCCGGCGAACAGCGCGCTGCCGCCGAGCATCGGCGCGCCACCGGCCCATTCGGCGCTGCGCAGCGTCTGCACCTCGGCGTCGTCGCTGCCGCGACCGAACGCCACGTTCAGGCGCTGGAACGGCAGCAGCACGCCGCGCAGCTGCGAATACGGCCGCTTCGCGCCCTTCGCGGCCACCGCCAGCCGGCCACGCTCGCGCGTGAACAGGTCGAGGATCAGGCTGGTCTCGCTCCAGTCGTAGCGATGCAGCACGTAGGCGGCCAGCGGCTTCATCACCGCCGCGCGCCCGGCGACGGCCCCGGCTGGCCGGCGGGCGCGCTCATTCGTAGCCGTAGCTGCGCAGGTGAGCTTCGTCGTCGGCCCAGCCGGAACGCACCTTGACCCACAGCTGCAGGAACACCTTGGCGTCGAGCAGGCGCTCCAGCTCCTGGCGCGCCTCGCTGCCGATGCGCTTCAGGCGCTCGCCGCCGGCGCCGACGACCATGCCCTTGTGGGCGTCGCGCTCGACGACGATGGTCGCGGCGATGCGGCGCAGCGTGTCCTGCTCCTCGAACTGGTCGATCAGCACGGTGCAGCTGTAGGGCAGTTCGTCGCCGGTCAGGCGGAACAGCTTCTCGCGGATGATCTCGCCGGCGAGGAAACGCTCGCTGCGGTCGGTGAGCGCGTCCTCCTCGTGCAGCCACGGCCCTGCGGGCAGGTGTGGCGCGAGGATCTGCAGCAGCCGCTGCACGTCGTCGTCCTTGCGCGCCGACAGCGGCACGTACTCTGCGAACGCGTGGCGTTGCTGCATGCCCTGCAGCCACGGCAACAGGTCGCTGCGGCGCTTCACCGCATCGAGCTTGTTGGCCACCAACAGCACCGGCTTGCCCGGCGGCAGCAGCGCCAGCACCTTCGCGTCGTCCAGACCGAAGCGGCCGGCCTCGACGACGAACAGCACCGCGTCGACATCGGCCAGCGACGACAGCACGGTACGGTTCATCGTGCGGTGCAGCGCGCTGCCGTGCTTCATCTGGAAGCCCGGCGTGTCGACGAAGACGAACTGCGTCGGGCCCAGGGTGCGGATGCCGGTGATGCGGTGGCGCGTGGACTGCGCCTTGCGCGAGGTGATGCTGATCTTCTGCCCGACCAGCGCGTTGAGCAAGGTCGACTTGCCGACGTTGGGCCGGCCGACGATGGCGATCAGTCCGCAGCGGCGGGGCGCATCGGCCGCCGGTGCTGGTGGCGGCTTCACGATCTCAACGGGCTGCCCGGCCGATCGCTGGCCTTCAGCTCCTCGAGCAGACGCCGCGCCGCCTGCTGCTCGGCGGCACGGCGCGAGCGCCCTTCGCCACGCTCGACCAGCCCCAGCGGCGCGACCGCACATTCGACCTCGAAGGTCTGCGCATGGGCCTGGCCGCGCGTGGCGACGATGCGGTACGACGGCACCGCCAGGCGCCGCGCCTGCAGCCACTCCTGCAGTTCGGTCTTCGCGTCCTTGGTCCAGCTGTCGATCTCGGTGCTGTCGATCAGTTCGCTGAACAGGCGGCGCACCACCTGCTGCGCCGCGTCGTAGCCGCCGTCGAGGAAGGCGGCGCCGATCAGCGCCTCGAGCGCGTCGGCGAGGATCGACGCACGCTGCGCGCCGCCGCCGCGCGCTTCGCCTTCGGACAGGCGCAGCACCTGCGGCAGGTTCAGGCCCAGCGCGGCGCGGTGCAGGCTTTCCTCGCGCACCAGATGCGCCCGCACGCGCGTCAGGTCGCCCTCGTCCGAGCCCGCGAAACGCTGGTACAGCAGCGCGGACACGACCGTGTTCAGCACCGCATCGCCGAGGAACTCCAGGCGCTCGTTGTGGGCGACGCCGAAGCTGCGGTGCGTCAGCGCCCGCGTCAGCAGGGCGGGCTGCGCGAAGACATGGCCCAGGCGTTGCTGCAGGGCATCGAGGGCGGGGTCGGACATGTTCCAGCCTATTTGGAACGCCCTTTGTACTTCACAAGCAGGTAGACCGGTTCGACGATGGGGATTTCCTTGTCGTAGGCGAAGCGGATGACGAGCTTGTCGTTCTCCTTCGTCACCTCCAGGTCCTTGCCCGAGATCGAGGAGATCGAATACTCGATGTCCTTCTGCTTGTCGAAGGCCCGGCGCACCTCGCCGACGGTGGTCGGCGCGTCGGACGCGACGCGGTCGACGGCGCGCTGCACGGTCAGGTACTCGTTCACCGTGGGCAGCACGCGCACCGCGACATACCCGATGAATCCGATGATGATGGCCCAGGCCATCAGGCCGATCAGGCTCATGCCGCGCTGCGCGCGCGGCCTTTGCGTCTTCTGCGTCATCTGCACCTCTCGCCGGCGAAGCCGCTGCCGCATCAGTGGAAAGCCCCGATGCGGCCCAGATTGCCGAAGTTCATCCACACGAAAAAGGCCTTGCCGACGATGTTCGCGTCGGGCACGAAGCCCCAGAAGCGTGAATCCTGCGAGTTGTCGCGGTTGTCGCCCATCATGAAATAGTGCCCCGCCGGCACCTTGCAGACCACGCCTTCCGGGCTATATCGGCAGTTCTCGTGCAGGGGAAAGGTCTTCTGGTCGATACCGAAGAAGGCGGGGCGCCTGGGATCGACCAGGATGCGATGTTCTACCGCCCCGAGCCGCTCGCTGAACATCGGCACGTAGCGCATGCTGTCCTCGTCGTAGAACTCGCCGAGCGCTTCAGTCGGCACTTGCTTGCCGTTGATGGTCAGCCGCTGGTTCAGGTAGGCCACCTCGTCGCCGGGCACGCCGACCACACGCTTGATGTAGTCCACGCGCGGGTCCACCGGATAGCGGAACACCATCACGTCGCCGCGCTGCGGGTCGTGGTTGTCCACGACCTTCTTGTTCAACACCGGCAACCGGATGCCGTAGTGGAACTTGTTCACGAGGATCAGGTCGCCGACCAGCAGCGTCGGCACCATCGAGCCCGACGGGATCTTGAAAGGCTCGAACAGGAACGAGCGCAGCAGGAAGACGATCAGGATCACCGGGAACAGCCCGGCGGTCCAGTCCAGCCACCAGGGCTGCGCCAGCAGCTTGCGCTTGGCCTCGACGACGTCGCCGTCGACCTGGTCGATGCCCATCTTCGACAGGTTGGCGCGGCGCGCGATGTCCTGCCGTTCGAGCGACGCCGCGGCGGCCTCGCGCGCCGGCTTGAAGCGGAAACGCTCGGCCAGCCAGTAGGCGAAGGTGATGCTCGTCAGCAGGAACAGCAGCAGCGCGAAGTTGCCGGTCCAGTAGCCGAAGAACCAGCCGCCCAGGTAAACCACCAGGACGCCGTACAAGGCAGCGGTAAGGGTACTCACATCAGTCGTCCACGCGGAGGATGGCCAGGAAGGCTTCCTGCGGCACCTCGACGGTGCCGATCTGCTTCATCCGCTTCTTGCCGGCCTTCTGCTTTTCCAGCAGCTTGCGCTTGCGCGTGATGTCGCCCCCGTAGCATTTTGCCAGCACGTTCTTGCGCATCGCCTTGATGTTCTCGCGCGCGATGATGTTCGCGCCGATGGCCGCCTGGATCGCCACGTCGTACATCTGGCGCGGGATGATCTCGCGCATCTTCGCCACCACGGCGCGCGCGCGGTACTGGCTCTGCGCGCGGTGCACGATGATCGACAGCGCGTCGACCTTGTCGCCGTTGATCAGCATGTCGACCTTGACGACGTCGGCGGCGCGGTATTCCTTGAACTCGTAGTCCATCGACGCGTAGCCGCGCGACACGCTCTTCAGCTTGTCGAAGAAGTCCAGCACGATCTCGGCCAGCGGCATCTCGTAGGTCAGCAGCACCTGGCGGCCGTGGTAGGCCATGTTCAGCTGCACGCCGAGCTTCTGGTTGGCCAGCGTCATCACCGGGCCGACATAGTCCTGCGGCATGTACAGGTGCACGGTGACGATCGGCTCGCGGATCTCCTTGATGCGCCCCTGGTCGGGCATCTTCGATGGGTTCTCGATCTCGATGACCTCGCCGTCGCCGAGCTCCACCTGGTAGATGACGCTGGGCGCGGTGGTGATCAGGTCCTGGTCGAACTCGCGTTCCAGCCGCTCCTGCACGATCTCCATGTGCAGCAGGCCGAGGAAGCCGCAGCGGAAGCCGAAGC
>DAORHX010000187.1:0-7305 GCA_035438245.1 Rubrivivax sp. | reverse complement strand
GGCATCGGCTGCCACTTCATGTCGGTGTGGATGGACCGCAGCACCAGCACCTTCACGCAGATGGGCGGCGAAGGCGTGCCCTGGGTCGGCCAGGCGGCGTTCACCAAGGACAAGCATGTCTTCGCCAACCTGGGCGACGGCACCTACTTCCACAGCGGGCTGCTGGCGATCCGCCAGTCGATCGCCGCCGGCGTGAACATCACCTACAAGGTGCTGTACAACGACGCGGTGGCGATGACCGGCGGGCAGCAGGTCGGCGAACGCGCCGAAGGCCACAGCGTGCTGCAGATCCAGAAGAGCCTGATCGCCGAGGGCGTGAAGAAGCTGGTGATCGTCACCGACCAGCCGGAGAAGTACCAAGGCGCGGCGCTCGAAGCCGGCGTCAGCGTGCACCACCGCGACGAGCTCGACCGCATCCAGCGCGAGTTCCGCGAGATCGAAGGCACGACCGTCATCATCTACGACCAGACCTGCGCCACCGAGAAGCGGCGCCGCCGCAAGCGCGGCAAGCTGGCGACGCCGGCCAAGCGTGTGGTCATCAACGAGGCGGTGTGCGAAGGCTGCGGTGATTGCAGCGTGCAGAGCAACTGCCTCAGCGTCGAGCCGGTGGAGACCGAGTTCGGCCGCAAGCGGCGCATCAACCAGAGCACCTGCAACCTCGACTACTCGTGCGTCAAGGGCTTCTGCCCGAGCTTCGTCACCGTCGAGGGCGGGCAGCTGAAGAAGCCGAAGAAGGAGCAGCGCGGCGACCTGTCGGCGCTGGCGCCGCTGCCCGAGCCCACGCTGCCGAACTGCGACAAGGCCTGGGGCATCGTCGTCGGCGGTGTCGGCGGCACCGGGGTCATCACCATCGGCCAGCTGCTCGGCATGGCGGCGCACATGGAAGGCAAGGGCGTGGTCACGCAGGACGCCGGCGGCCTGGCGCAGAAGGGCGGCGCCACCTGGAGCCACGTGCAGATCGCCAACGCTGCCTCCGACATCCACACCACCAAGGTCGACACCGCGCAGGCCGACCTGGTGATCGCCTGCGATTCGATCGTCGGCGCCACCAAGTACACGCTGGCGGTGATGCAGCACGGCCGCACCTACGTGGCGCTGAACACCCACGGCACGCCGACCGCGGCCTTCGTGAAGAACGCGAACTGGCAGTTCCCCGGCGGCAACTGCGAGGCCGCGGTGCGCGCCAGCGTCGGCGACGGCCTGGTCGGCGCCTTCGATGCCGAAGCCGTGGCGGTGCAGCTGCTCGGCGACTCGATCTACACCAACCCGCTGATGATGGGCTACGCCTGGCAGCAGGGGCGCGTCCCCTTGAGCCACGCGGCGCTGATGCGCGCCATCGAACTCAACGGCGTGCAGGTCGAGAACAACCAGAAGGCCTTCGAATGGGGCCGGCGCTGCGCGCACGACCTGGCCGAGGTGCAGTCGCTGTTCAAGGCGGCGCAGGTGATCGAGTTCGTGAAGAAGCCGTCGCTGGACGAGATGGTCGCCAAGCGCGTGGAGTTCCTCACCGGCTACCAGGACGCCGCGTATGCGGCGCAGTACAAGGCCTTCGTCGACAAGGTGCGCGAGGCCGAAGCCAGGCTGGGCCAGAGCAAGGCCCTGAGCGAAGCCGTCGCGCGCTACCTGTTCAAGCTGATGGCCTACAAGGACGAGTACGAGGTCGCGCGGCTGCACACCGACCCGGCCTTCCTGGCGAAGATCGAGTCGATGTTCGAGGGTGACTACAAGCTGGTGCACCACCTGGCGCCGCCGCTGATGGCCGAGCGCAACGACAAGGGCGAGCTGGTGAAGAAGGCCTACGGGCCGTGGATGCGCAAGGCCTTCGGCGTGCTGGCCAGGCTGAAGGGTCTGCGCGGCGGTGCGCTCGATGTCTTCGCGCGCAGCGCCGAGCGGCGCACCGAAGTGGCGCTGATCGGCGAATACCGGCACTGCATCGACGAGCTGTTGCAGCGGCTGGACGCCGGCAACCTGGCGCTGGCCGCCGAGATCGCGCGCATCCCCGAGGAGATCCGCGGCTACGGTCACGTCAAGGAACGGCACCTGAAAGCCGCGCGCGCCAAGTGGGACGGCCTGATGGTGCGCTGGCGCAGCGGCAGCGAGCGTCGGGCGGCTTGAACGGCTGGCCAGCACTGCGCCAGGCGACCGCGCACGACGCGGCGGCGCGCTTGCCCTTCTTCGTCGGCGACACGCGCGTCGGGTCGGTGGCGCGCGCGCACCTGCCGGCCCTGCAGGCGTGGCCGCAGTGGTTGCAGGTCGACGCGACGCGGCTCAGCCTGCGCGTCGCGCCCGGCACGCTCGACGACGTGCTGGCACGGATCAACGCCGCGCTGCGCGCGCAGGGCCTGATCCGCGCGTGGCGCGACGAGCCTTTCGGCTTGCTCGATCCGGCCAGTGGCAAGAAGCTGGCGACGATGGAACGCGCCGCCGCGCGCTTCTGGGGCACGCTGACGCTTGGCGCACATGCCAACGGCTATGTCGCCGATGGCGACGGCCGGCCGACGCACCTGTGGATCGCGCGGCGCTCGGCCACCAAGGCCACCGACCCGGGCCTGCACGACAACCTGATCGGCGGCGGCGTGCCCGACGGCCAGACACCGCTGCAGACGCTGGTGCGCGAAGGCTGGGAAGAAGCCGGGCTGCAACCCGCCCAGATGCGCGGCGTCGTCGCCGGCAGCGTGCTGCGCCTGCAGCGCGACATCCCGGAGGGCCTGCAGCACGAATGGCTGCATGTCTTCGACCTGCCGTTGCCGCCCGGGCTGCGCCCGCACAACCAGGACGGCGAGGTGCAAGGCTTCGATTGCCTGCCGCTGGCCGACGCGCTGGAACTCGCCGCAGGCGACACAATGACCGTCGATGCGGCGCTGGTGACGCTGGACTTCGCGCTGCGGCGCGTCCTGCTGCCGGCACCGCAGCAGCAGCGGCTGCACGCCGGGTGGCGCGCATTGGCGCTGTCGTTCAACGCCGCTGAAGGCCCGCGACAAGGGCGCTGAACCCCGGCCCCGCCGCCGGCCGGCACACTGCAGAAGGACTCCGATGCCCCTGCCCGACCGAGCGATGCCTGCCGCCCATGAGCGCTACGACAACGTTGCCATCGCGTTCCACTGGCTGCTGGTGCTGATGCTCGTCGGCTCCTTTGCCATGGGCATGTACATGAGCGATCTGCCGTTCTCGATCCGCCGCGTGAAACTCTACAACTGGCACAAGTGGGCCGGCATGACGATCCTCGCCCTGACGCTGCTGCGGCTCGCCTGGCGGCTGCGGCATGCGCCGCCGCCGCCGGCGCCGGGCCCGCGCTGGCAGCAGCGCGCCGCGAAGGCCACGCACCTCGCGATGTATCTGCTGTGCCTGGTCATCCCGGTGGTCGGCTGGGCCTACAGCTCGGCGGCCGGCATGCAGATCGTCGTCTACGGCGTGCTGCCGCTGCCGAACCTGCTGAGGGTCGATCCGGACCTGGCCGACGCCATCAAGCCCTGGCATGGCCGGCTCGCCTACCTGTTGGCCGCGCTGGTGCTGATGCACGTGGCGGCGGGGCTGAAGCACCATTTCGTCGACCGCGACGGACTGCTGCAGCGCATGTGGCCGCACCGCGCACGCGCCACGAACTTGCCTTGAACCTTGCGAAGAAGGACCTTCCCGATGAAAGCCCCGATTGCCGCCGCGGCGCTGGCCCTGGCGCTGGCCGCGTCCGCCCACGGCGCCACCTACGCGCTCGACCCGACGCACACCTTCGTCACCTACGAGATCGGCCACTACGGCACATCGACCAACCGCGGGCGCTTCGACCGCAAGGAAGGCACGGTGCAGTTCGACCGTGCGGCCAGGACCGGCAAGGTCGAGATCAGCTTCGAGACGAATTCGATCAGCACCGGCGTGGCCATGCTCGACAAGCACCTGCAAAGCGCCGACTTCTTCGACACGGCCAGACACCCGACGGCGAAGTTCGTCGGCGACAAGTTCAGCTTCAGCGGCGACAAGGTGACCCAGGTGGCCGGCACGCTGCACCTGCTCGGCAAGAGCGCGCCGGTGACGTTGAAGGCGACGAACTTCAACTGCTACAGCAGCCCGCTGCTGCGGCGCGAGATCTGCGGCGGCGACTTCGAAGCGACCATCAAGCGCAGCCAGTGGGGCATGAACTGGGGGCTGGAAAGCGGCGTGCCCGACGAGGTGCGGCTGCTGATCCAGGTCGAGGCCATCCGGCAGTAGCTGCCACCGCGCCATGAAGGCGCTGCCGCTTTGTCTGCTGGCACTGGCCGCGTCCGCCGCGGCGCAACCGGCGCTGTACCGGCTGGACCCTGAGCACAGCTTCGTCTATTTCGAGGTGCTGCACTTCGGCACCTCGACGCTGCGCGGGCGCTTCGGCGTGTCGCAGGGCGAGGTCGAGCTCGACCGCAGCGCGCAGCGCGGCGCGGTGTCGCTGCGCATCGCCACCGCCGCGGTCGACACCGGCATGCCGGCCTTCGATGCGCGGCTGCGTGAAGCCGACCTGCTCGGCAGCGAAGCCTGGCCCGAGGCCACGTTCGTCGCCTCGGAGTTCCGCTTCGACGGCGCCGAGGTCAGCGCCGTGCGCGGCGAGCTGGGCCTGCGCGGCGTGCGCCAGCCGATCGAGCTGCGCGCGCTGCGTTTCGGCTGCCACACCCACCCGCAGCTGCAGCGCGAGGTCTGCGGAGGTGACTTCGAAGGCGAGCTGCCGCGCCGCAGCGACTTCGGCGCCGGCTACGGCCTGCCTTTCGTCGCCAACCGCGTGCGCCTGCGCATCCAGGTCGAAGGCATCCGCCAGTAGCCGCGCAGGCAAGCCCTTACAGTGCGGGCATGGCGCGCGACGATCTGCCTTTCGGCCCCGGCCTGCACGTGTTCGAGCGCGGCTGGCTGTCGTCGAACAACGTGCTGCTCGACGACGGCGACGCTGCGACGCTGGTCGATTCGGGGCATTGCGTGCACGCGGACCAGACCGTGGCGCTGCTGCGCCAGCGGCTCGGCGCGCGGCCGCTGCGCCGGCTGGTCAACACCCACCTGCACTCCGACCATTGCGGCGGCAACGCCGCGCTGCAGCGTGCATGGCCGGTGCGCGCGCTGGTGCCCAGCGGGAGCTGGCGCGCGGTGCAGGACTGGGACGAACAGGCGCTGAGCTACACGCCGACGCGCCAGCGCTGCGAGCGTTTTGCCGCGCAGGGCTGCATCGCCCCCGGCGAACGGCTGCGCATCGGCGCGCGCGAATGGCAGGTGCTGGGCGCGCCGGGCCACGACCCCGAATCGGTGATGCTGTTCGACGCCGAACACGGCGTGCTGATTTCCGCCGACGCGCTGTGGGGCAACGGCTTCGGTGTCGTCTTCCCCGAGCTGGAAGGCGATGCCGCGTTCGACGACGTGCAAAGTGTGCTCGAGCTGATCGCGTCGCTGCCGGTGCGCTGCGTCATTCCCGGCCACGGTGCCGCCTTCGTCGATGTCGCCGCCGCGCTGCAGCGCGCGCGCTCACGGCTCGACGGCTTCCGCGCCGACCCGGCGCGGCACCTGCGCCACGGCGCCAAGGTGCTGCTGAAATACCACCTGATGGAGGAGCGCGCGCAGCCGCTGCCGGCGCTGCGCGACTGGATGCGCGGCACGCCGCTGCTGCAGTCGATCTGGGCCGAACTGGGCCGTCCCGACGGCAGCCTCGTGGCCTGGGCCGAGCGGCTGCTGCAGGAGCTGCTGGGCAGCGGTGCCTTGCAGCTGCGCGGTGGCGCGGTGTGCGATGTCTGATCGTCCACGCCAGGCGCAGGGTGGGCTCGTGGCGATTGGCGATCGAGCGCATTGGCAGCGATGACCGCTGCCGGCGCAAAGCCGCCGAACTGCAAACCGCCTTCACCGCGAAGGAACGGAGGACGCAGCGGTCCGCGGCGTGAACAGCGGCAGGCATTCCTCTGTGCTGCCTCCGTTGCCTGCGTTCCTCCGCGGTGAAGGCATCGGTGTTCGGCTGATCAGCCGATCGCCTGCCCGGCGACGTGCCGCTCGCGCAGCTCGCGTTTGAGCACCTTGCCGATGGCGCTGCGCGGCAGTTCGTCGATGAGGTGCAGGTCGGCCAGGCGCTGCGTCTTGCCGAGTTGCTGGTTGCACCACTGCAGCAGCTCGGCGGCGTCGACCGTGCTGCCCGGCTGGCGCACCACGTAGGCCACCGGCGTCTCGCCCCATTGCACCGACGGCACGCCGACCACGGCCGCGTCGGCCACCGCCGCATGCTGGCGCAGTACCGCTTCCAGGTCGCTGGGGTAGATATTGAAGCCGCCGCTGATGATCATGTCCTTGCGCCGGTCGAACAGGATCAGGAAGCCGTCGGCGTCGAAGCGGCCGATGTCCCCGGTGCGGATGAAGCGCGTGCCGCTGGCGTCGTACCACTCGGCCTCGCGTGTCTTCTCGGGCTGGCCGTGGTAGCCGGTCATCATGCCGGCCGAGCGGCCGACGACCTCGCCGGCTTCGCCGGGCGGCACCTCGCGCCCCTGCTCGTCGATCAGCCGCACCTCGCTGCCGACAGCCGGGCGGCCGACGGTGTGCAGCTTGTCCGGATGCTCGTGGGCGTTGAGGATGCAGCTGCCGCCGCCTTCGGTCATGCCGTAGAACTCCACCAGCCCGCCGGGCCAGCGCTTCAGCACGTCGGCCTTCAGCGCGGCACTGAAGGGTGCGCTGGTGCAGAACTTCATGCGGAAGGACTTCAGGTCGTGGCTGTCGAAGTCCGGCCGCGCCATCAGCCGCTGGTACTGCACCGGCACCAGCATCGTGTGCGTGACGCGCAGTCGTTCGGCCAGCTTCAGGTAGGCGGTGGCGTCGAACTTGGCCATCAGCTGCACCGTGCCGCCGAAGGCCAGCGTGGGGAAGAACACCACCAGCGTGGTGTTCGAGTACAGCGGCGTCGACAGCAGCGTCACCGTGTCCGGCCCGTAGCCGTAGGCCAGGCCGCGCAGCACGTGCGCCCAGCGCATGCCGTGCGGCTGCACGATGCCCTTGGGCGTGCCGGTGGTGCCGCTGGAGTAGATGATGTTGAAGGGCATCGGCGGCTGCAGCGCCACCGGCTGCGGCGCGGTGCCGGGAGGTGCCAGCCAATCGTCCAGCGGCTGCGCGTCCAGCGTCGCATTCAGTGCGATCGTCCGCGCCGTCACGCCCGGCAGCAGCGGCGCCGCCGCCGGGTCGGCGAACAGCAGCTTCGCCTGCGCATCGCGAAGCATCGACGCGAACTGTTCGGCCGTCACCGACGGCGCCAGCGACGCGACGGCGACGCCGGCACGCAGCGCACCCAGGAATACCGCGGCATAGCGCGGCGCACTGTGCGCGCAGATG
>DAORHX010000186.1:0-7345 GCA_035438245.1 Rubrivivax sp. | reverse complement strand
GCGACACCTTCGGCATCATCTACGGCTTCACCGCCGACGGCTTCAGCTTCCGCGAGCTGCGCGACCATGCCGAGGACATCCGCTCCAAGCTGCTGCAGGTGCCCGACGTTGCCAAGATCGAGGTGCTGGGCGCGCAGGACGAGCGCATATACATCGAGTTCTCGAACGAGAAGCTGGCCGGGCTGCGGCTGAACATGCAGGCCATCATCGGCACGCTGCAGGCGCAGAACCTGCTGCGCCCGTCCGGCGTGCTCAACACCGACCGCGAGCGCGTCTACCTGCGCGTGTCGGGCGCCTTCGACAACGAGCGCGACATCGAAAACGTCAACCTCGTGATGGGCGAGCGCGTCGTGCGCCTGGGCGACATCGCGCAGGTCAAGCGCGGCTTCGTCGACCCGCCGACGCCGATGTTCCGCGTCAACGGCCAGCCCGCCATCGGGCTGGCGATCTCGATGCGCGACCAGGCCGACATCCTGGCGCTGGGGCGCAACGTGCGCGCGGCGATGGACCAGATCCGCGCCGATCTGCCGGTGGGCATCGAGCCGGTGCTGGTGGCCGACCAGTCGGCCACCGTCGACTTCGCGATCAACGACTTCCTGGTCTCGCTGTACCAGGCGATCGCCATCATCCTGGTGTGCAGTTTCGTCAGCCTGGGCGTGCGCCCGGGGCTGGTGGTGGCGATCGCCATCCCGATCACCATGGCGCTGGTGTTCACGGTGATGAACGCGATGCACATCGACCTGCAGCGCGTCTCACTCGGGGCGCTGATCATCGCGCTCACGCTGCTGGTCGACGACGCCATGACCACGGTCGACGCGATGCAGCGCCGGCTGGCCGCCGGCGACCCGCCCGACACGGCCGCGTCCTTCGCCTACCGCACGCTGGCCGCGCCGATGCTGATCGGCACGCTGGTCACCATCGCCAGCTTCGTGCCGGTGGGCTTCGCGCCCGGCGGCGCCAGCGAGGTGCTGCAGTCGCTGTTCTCGGTGGTGGCGATCGCGCTGATCGCCTCGTGGCTGGTGGCGGTGGTCTTCGGGCCGATCCTCGGCAAGGCGCTGCTCAAGCCGCCCGCGCCGACCGAAGGGGAACCCAAGCCGAGCAAGTTGAAGAACGGCTACCAGTCCTTCCTGCGCGGCGCGATCCGCGTGCGCTGGCTGACCATCGGCGTGACCATCGCCATGTTCGCCGCCGCCATGCTGGCGCTGCCGCTGGTGCCGCGGCAGTTCTTCCCGTCGTCGGACCGCAACGAGCTGCTGGTGGACCTGACGCTGCGCCAGAACGCGTCGATCGGCGCCAGCCTGAACACCGCCGAGCGCGTCGAGGCGCTGTTGAAGGGCGACCCCGACGTCGACCACTACAGCACCTATGTCGGGCGCGGCGCGATCCGCTTCTACCTGCCGCTGTCGGTGCACCTGGCCAACCCCTTCTTCTCGCAGATCGTCGTCGTCGCCAAGAGCATCGAGGCGCGCGACCGGCTGCAGGCGCGGCTGGAGGGCAAGCTGGCGCTGGACTTCCCCGAACTCGTGTCGCGCGTGTCGCCGCTGGAGATGGGCCCGCCGGTGGGCTGGCCGCTGCAGTACCGCGTGACCGGGCCGGACAAGGACGAGCTGCGCCGCATCGCCGAGGAGGTGGGCAAGCTGATGGCCGCCGATACGCGCGTGCGCAACGTCAACTACGACTGGATGGAGCCGGCGCGCCAGCTGCGCCTGCACATCGACCAGGACGAGGCGCGGCGCCTGGGCGTCAGCACCGCCGGCATCGCCGCCGTGCTGCAGGCCTCGGTCACCGGGACGACGATCACGCAGGTGCGCGACGACATCTACCTGGTCAACGTGGTGGCGCGCGCCACCGACAGCGAGCGTGCCAGCTTCGACACCTTGGCCTCGTTGCAGGTGGCCACGCCCAGCGGGCGCATGGTGCCGATGTCGCAGTTCGCGCGCTTCACCGAGGCGCAGGAGTTCCCGCTGGTGTGGCGGCGCGACCGCGTGCCCACGCTCACCGTGCGCGCCGACGTCACCAAGGGCGTGCTGCCCGAAAGCGTGGTGGCGCAGATCGGGCCGTCGATCGCCGAATACAACGCCAAGCTGCCGCGGCCCTACAAGATCGAGACCGGCGGGTTGTACGAGTCGAGCAACGACTCCAGCGAGAACGTGTTCTCGGTGGTGCCGATGATGGTGCTGCTGATGCTGCTGTTCATGATGATGCTGCTCATCAGCTTCCGCCGCCTGGCGATGGTGGTGTTCATCCTGCCCCTCGGGCTGATCGGCGTGGTCGGTGCGCTGCTGCTGTTCCAGCGGCCGCTGGGCTTCGTCGCCATCCTCGGCATCCTGGCGCTGATCGGCATGATCGCGAAGAACGCGGTGATCCTGATCGTCTCGATCGAGGAGGAGCGCGCCACCGGGGCCAGCGTGAGCGACGCGGTGATGACCGCCGCCGGCAACCGCTTGACGCCGCTGGTGCTGACCGCGATCTCCACCGTGCTCGGCCTGATCCCGATCGCCCCGACCATCTTCTGGGGGCCGATGGCCATCGCCATCATGGGCGGGCTGATGGTGGCCTCGCTGTTGACCTTGATCCTGCTGCCGGTGCTGTACATCACCATCTTCGGTCGCGACGACAAGAAGTCGCCGCCGCCGGCCGCGCCCGCGGTCACGGCGGCCTGAGCCTCGATGACGGCGGGCATGGTGCAGGGCGGCCCCGGGGCGACGCAAGCCGCCGCCGGCCGCGCGGTGCTCGAGCTGCACCTGGGCGAGCTGCGCCAGTTGTTCAACTCGATGGACCCGGCGCCGTTTCGCGAACGCGACCTCGACCCGAAGGCCACCGATTACATCGTCGACTGGGCCACCGAGGCGCCGGCCGGCCAGGCGCTGGCCATGGTCGTTCGCCTGGACAAACCCACGCCCGATGGCGCGCTGCCGGGCGACGCGGTGCGCGAGTACTTCCAGCGCCGCGCCGTGGCCAAGCGGCGCGAGCTGTCCAAGTTGTTCAGGGTGGGGCGCATCAGCCTGGTGATCGGCCTGGCCTTCCTGGGTGGCGCGATCTCCGCGGGCGAGGCGCTGGGCAATCTGGTCGCCAAGGACAGCCATGCGTACCTGTTGCGCGAAAGCCTGGCCATCGGCGGCTGGGTGGCGCTGTGGCGGCCGCTCGAGATCTTCCTGTACGACTGGTGGCCGCTGCGCGCGCAGGCCAGGCTGTACGACCGGCTGGGCGCGATGCAGGTCACATTGCGCGGCGCGGAGACGGCCGCATGAGCGCGGTATTCACGCGTGCGCTGCTGTACTTCGGCCTATGGATCGTCATCGACCAGAGCGCCAAGCCGGCGAACCTGGCCTTCGGCGTGCTGGCGACGGCCGCCGCCACCTGGGCCAGTTGCAAGCTGCTGCCGCCGGCCGGTGGGCAGGTGCGCATCGCCGCGCTGCTGCGGCTGCTGCCGCGCTTCCTGTGGCAGTCGCTGGTGGCCGGCATCGACGTCGCGCGCCGCGCCTTCTCGCCGCGGCTGCGGCTGCAACCAGGGTTCGTGCAGTACCCGACGGGCCTGCCGCGCGGCGCGGCGCGCAATGCCTTCGCCGCCATCTCGAGCCTGCTGCCCGGCTCGGTGCCCACCGGAGAAACCGACACGCACATCGAGTACCACGCGCTCGACGTGTCGCAGCCGGTGGCCGAGCAGCTGGCCGCCGAAGAACGCGCCTATGCGAAGGCGCTGATCCCTGGGCCGCGCGATGGCTGAATTCATGCAGTGGATGGCCGCCTTCGTGGTGCTGATGGTGGCGCTGGGCCTGGTGCGCGTGGCGCGCGGCCCGGGGCGGGCCGAACGCATGATGGCCGCGCAGCTGCTGGGCACCGGCGGCATCGGTGCGCTGCTGCTGTTCGCCGCGGCCAGCGGCGAGGCCGCGATCGTCGATGTGGCGCTGACGCTGGCGCTGCTGGCAGCCTTCGCGTCGATCGCCTTCGTCAAGTTCGCGCTGCGCCAGGACCGCGCCAGTGACGACGAGGAGGCGCAGCCATGAGCGCGCCGGGCCGCTCCCAAGCGCTCA
This sequence comes from Rubrivivax sp., assembly GCA_035438245.1. Taxonomy (GTDB): domain Bacteria; phylum Pseudomonadota; class Gammaproteobacteria; order Burkholderiales; family Burkholderiaceae_C; genus Rubrivivax. The sequence continues at coordinate 3,311 of DAORHX010000186.1, read as the reverse complement.
TCCCGAAGCGCGCAGCGCGGAGGGTTGTCGAGTGAGCCTGTTCCTCGACGCCTTCAGCATCGCCGCCATCGTTGCCGGCGCCTTCTTCTTCCTGGCCGGCACGGTCGGGCTGCTGCGTTTTCCCGACGCCTACACGCGGCTGCACGCGCTTACCAAGGCCGACAACCTGGGGCTGGCGCTGGTGGTCATCGGCTTGCTGCCGCAGATGGACGGGCTGCTGGCCGCGGCCAAGCTGGTGCTGGTGTGGCTGCTGGTGCTGCTGTCGGGCGCGGTGGTGTCGCAGTTGATCGCACGCGCGGCGCGGCGCCAGGACGGCAAGCCATGATGACGATGCTGGTCAGTGGCGTGGTCGTGCTGCTGCTGCTGGGGCTGGCGCTGTGGACCGTGGTCGCGCGCGACGCCTTCCTGGCGGTGGCCGGCTTCATCGTCTACGGCCTGCTGCTGTCGCTGGTGTGGGTGCGGCTGTACGGCATCGACGTCGCACTCACCGAAGCGGCCATCGGCGGCGGCCTGAGCGGCGCATTGCTGCTGGGCGCAGTGGGCAAGCTGCGCGGCACCGAAGCGCTGTGCTGGGCCGAGCGCTGCGGCCTGGGCACCCGCGCGCTGGCCGCGCTGCTGTCGGTGGCGGTGACGCTGGCGCTGGTGCTGGGCGTGCTGTTCCTGCCCGAAGAAGCGCCCACCCTCGCGCCGCAGGTGATGAGCGATCTGTCCTCCACCGGCGTGGGCAACCCGATCACCGGCGTGCTGCTCGCCTTCCGCGCGCTGGACACCTTGCTCGAGGCCATCGTGCTGGTGATCGCGCTGATCGGCGTGTGGTCGCTCGCCCCCGATCGCGCCTGGGGCGGCCGGCCCGGGCCGCGCTATCACGCCGACCCCGACGGCATGCTCGCCTACCTGGCGCGGCTGCTGCCGCCGATCGGCATCGTGATCGGCATCTACCTGTTCTGGGCCGGCGCCGACCACCCGGGCGGCAAGTTCCAGGCCGCCACCATCCTGGCCGCCATGTGGCTGCTGGTGCAGATGGCGGGCTTGGGCGATGCGCCGCGCACCGACAACAGGGCCTTGCGCGCCGGCATCGCGCTGGGGCCGCTGGTGTTCGTCGCCGTCGGCGTGCTCGGGCTGTGGAGCGCGGGTGTGTTCCTCGGCTACCCCGACGGGTGGGCCAAGCCGATGATCGTGGTCATCGAGATCGCGCTGCTGCCGACGCTGACGCTGGTGCTGGCGTTGTTGATGGGTGGGGCGCCGGCGAGGGTGCGGCCATGAGTGTCGAGACCCTGTTCGCGCTGTGCGCCTGCCTGCTGATCGGCATCGGCCTGTACGGGCTGATCGTGCTGCCGCACCCGCTGCGCAAGCTGGTGGCCTTCAACATCATGGGCTCGGGCGTGTTCGTGCTGTTCGGCGCACTGGCCAAGCGCGGCGCCGCGGCCGGCATGTTGGCCGACCCGGTGCCGCAGGCGCTGCTCATCACCGCCATCGTCGTTGCCTTTGCCGCCACCGCGGTGGCGGTGGCACTGCTGCTGCGGCTGATCGAAGCCACCGGCTCGGCCTCGCTGGCCGACGCGCCGCCGGCGCAGAAGTAGGGCGAGGGCAGTCGTGGACGCATGGACCCCCACCTACGGCGCCGGGCTGCTGGCCGCGGCGGTGCTACTGCCTTTCGTCGCCATGCTGCTCGGCCTGGCGCTCGGTGGCCGCTGGATGCAGCGCGTGGTCTTCACGCTGATGCCGCTGCAACTGGCCGTCAGCGCCGCCATCGCTTGGCTCTGGCTGCGCGGCGACACCTTGGTCTATCTGCTCGGCGGCTGGGCGCCGCCCTTGGGCATCGCGCTGCGCGCCGATGGTGCGGCGGTGGCGATGCTGCTGGCGGTGGCGGTGGTGGTGTGCGGCATCGGCCTGTACGCGCGCGCCGACTTCGGCACGCCGCCTGAGGCCCGCGAATCGCGCGCCGCCTTCGGCTACTGGCTGCTGCTGCTGGCGGTGTGGGGCGCGCTGAACCTGGTGTTCGTCAGCGGCGACCTGTTCACGCTGTACGTCGCACTGGAACTGCTGACCTTCGCCGGCGTGCCGCTGGTGTGCCTGGCCGGCAGCGGCGAGACGCTGCGCGCCGCGCTGCGCTACCTGCTGTTCGCGCTGTGCGGCTCGGTGCTGTACCTGCTGGGTGCGGTGCTGCTGTACGGCGGCTACGGCACGCTCGACATCCCGCTGCTGGCGCAAGCGGTGCAGCCCGAGCCCATCGCCTGGGCCGCGCTGGCGTTGATGACCGTCGGGCTGCTGGCCAAGACCGCGCTGTTCCCGCTGCACATCTGGCTGCCGCCGGCGCACGGCGGCGCGCCGGCCGCGGCCAGCGCGGTGCTGTCGGCGCTGGTCATCAAGGGCTCGTGGTTCCTGGTGCTGCGGCTGTGGCTGGACGTGATGCCGGGTGTGGCCACCGCCTCGGCGGCGCAGCTGCTGGCCGCTCTGGGCGCGGCGGCCATCGTCGTCGGCAGCGTGGTCGCGCTGCGCCAGCAGCGCCTCAAGTTGCTGGTGGCCTATTCGACGGTGGCGCAGATCGGCTACCTGTTCCTGCTGTTCCCGATGGCCTTCGACGCCGACGGCGTGATGGCCTGGGGCGAGCTGGCGCAGTCCGCCGGGTTGCTGCAGGCGATCGCGCACGCCACCGCCAAGGCCGGCATGTTCATGGCCGCGGGGCTGATCTACGCCGCACTCGGCCACGACCGCATCGACGACCTGGCCGGCGCGGCGCGTGCGCTGCCGCTGGCGGTGGCGGCGTTTTTCGTCGGCGGCCTGGCGCTGATGGGTGTGCTGCCCAGCGGCGCGTACCTGGCGAAGAAGCTGCTGCTGGCATCGGCCGACGAATCGGGCCAGTGGTGGTGGACCTGGGTGCTGACAGGCGGCGCGGCCTTCACCGCCGGCTACGTGGTGCTGATCGCCGCGCGCGTCTTCCGCCGCCCGGCCGCGCCGCTGCTGGACCTGAAGCCGGTGTCGCTGCTGTCGCAGTGGGCGGCGCTGGGCCTGTCGTTGGCCTCGCTGGCGCTGGCGCTGACGGCGGTGCTGGGCCCGTTGCCGGCGTCGCTGATCTCGAACCCGCTGTCGCCCAAGGATCTGGGCAACACGCTGGCGGTGCTGACGGTCGGCACGCTGCTGGCGTGGGGCCTGGCGCGACGGCCGCTGTTCACGGGCACGGGCGGGGCGCTGCGTGCGGCCACGCAGGTGCTGGCGAGGGGCTTCGAACGCGGCGATCATTTCGTCCGCCGTTGGCCTTCGGCGATGGTGGCGTTGCTGGGCATCGCCGCGGCCTTCGGCTGGCTGCTGGT
>DAORHX010000185.1:0-7391 GCA_035438245.1 Rubrivivax sp. | reverse complement strand
GCAGCGCCACGTCCGGGGTGCGCGCACCGGCGGCCGGGTGCGCCGCCGCGCCGTGCGGCGTCGCGCTGAGCGGGCTGCTTGCATAGTGCAGGTCCAGTTCGGTCAGCTGGTCGACCAGCCGCTGCCGGATCGCCGGCAGACGGCCCAGCGTGCCGGCCGCCAGGTCGCGCAGTTCGCGCAGCAGCGGGTTGTGCAGCAGCGCCACGCGCGTCATGGTGCCGGCGTTGCGCAGCACCTGGTCGCCGACGGCGCTGCGCTCGCTGGAATAGCTGTCCAGCAGGCGCGGCGCCGCCTGGCCGCGCAGCACAAGCGCCAGCTTCCAAGCCAGGTTGAAGGCGTCCTGCATGCCGGTATTCATGCCCTGCCCGCCCGCGGGGCTGTGCACGTGCGCCGCGTTGCCGGCCAGGAAGATGCGGCCGCGGCGGTAGTCCCTGACCTTGCGCTCGTTGATGCGGAAGTGGTTCAGCCACACCGCATCGTGCGCGCGCAGGCCCTGCGGGCCGCGGCGGTCGAGCAGCGCCTGCACCTGCGCCAGCGTCGGTGGCGGCGGCTGCACATCCGGCGCCAGCCCGACATCGGCGATGACGCGAAAGCGCCGCGCACCGATCGGGAAGAAGGCCAGCACGCCCTCGGGCGTCCAGCAGATGGTCAGTTGCTCGTTCGGCAACTCACCTTCGATCTGCAGGTCGGCCAGCACCCAGTCCGACTGCAGCGTGTCGCCGTCGAAGGCCAGGCCGAGCGCGTGGCGCACCGTGCTGTGCGCGCCGTCGCAGGCGCCGAGCCAGGCGGCGCACGCGCGCTCCTCGTGCCCGTCCGCGTGGCGCAGCTGCGCGCTGACGCGCTGACCGTCGTCGCTGAAGGACAGCAGTTCCACCTGGCGCTCGACCACCACGCCGGCGGCGGCGAGCTGTTCTTCGAGCAGCCGCTCGGTCTCGCTCTGCGGGATCATCAGCGCGAAGGGGTAGGCGCTGCGCGCCAGGTCGAAGTGCGCATGCACCAGCTCGCGCCCTTCGCCCAGGATGCGCGCGCCGCGGGCGCGCACGCCGGCCTCGATGAAGGGCTGCGCGATGCCCTGCATGTCCAGCAGCTCCAGCGTGCGCGGCCAGAGGACCAGCGCCTTGGACTTGTCGGTGCGCGCCGCCGCCTTGTCGACGATGCGCAGCGCCACGCCCTGGCGGCGCAGCGCCAGCGCCAGCGTCAGGCCCACCGGGCCCGCGCCCACGATCAGAACCTGTGTGTCGGGCACCGCTTGCTCCTGCATCGTGGCCTGGGCTTCAGCGCCGGTTCGCGGCTTCGGCGGCGAGCTTGATCTCCTCGTTGGCCTGGCGCAGCAGGTCCTTGGCGCGCCCGACGTGGCCGCCCAGCTGGTAGTCGTTGGCCACCTGCGCGTCGCTCAGCCGCTCGAAGGCCTGCACCACCAGCCGCTGCGCCGCGGCCAGGTTGCCGTGGCGTCCCGGGTCGATGTTCTGCACCGGCACCTGGGCCGAGACGGCGCAGGCGGCCAGGGCCGCCACGCCGGCCAGCAGCATGAATCTGGAACGCGGGGTCTTCATGGATCAGTCGTCCTTGATGGTTGGGAAGCGAAGCATCCGGGGTCGTGGATGCCGCGGGAAATACCGTCTCGATATGCGCCCATCGTTGCCGCCTATGGCTGCGCCGATGCGGGCAGCAGGCCGCCGGTGTCGGCAGGATAGCCGGCGGCCGCGTGCTGCCTGGCCTTGGCATCGAAGTACGCGCGCACCCAGGCAAAGCGCGGGCCGGCCGGGTCCAGCCCCACGGTGCCGGCGATCGAGGCGATGCTGATCGGGCGCCCCGCGCAGCCCCAGTTGCCTTCGGGGATCTCGTCGATCATCACCAGGATGCTCGCACCCGCCTGGTCGGGCGCCAGCACCTGCGTCAGCGCGGCGGTGGCGCCGGCATGCACCTCGTTCTTGTGCGCCTGGTTCATGTAGCCCTCGGGGATGCTCACCGTCACCAGGAAGGCGCCGGGCGGGTGCACGAAGTGCCCGTCGTTGCGCCCGCCGACCCACCAGTCGGCGTCGTCCACCGGGTTGAACAGCACCGTGGCGAAGGCCTTGCCGCCTTCGGTGCGCGCGCCGCCTTCCATCTGCAGCAGCAGTTCGGTCAGGCGCGCCGCGATCGCGGCCTTCTGTTCGCCGTTCAGGCTGCTGCGCCGGTGCTGGACTTGAATGATCGGCATGGTGTGGCTCCCTTCACATCACGGTTTCGACGACCAGCAGGTCGTTGTGGCCGGCGCCGGTGCGCAGCGTCACGGCGTCCACGCCCCAGGTGCCCAGGCTGTCGCGCCGGGCGAGCGCCGTGCCCTGCACCTGCGCGCCGCCTTCGATGACGAAGGCATAGACGCCGTGCTGGCGCGAGGCTGGCCGGTACGTCAGCTCGGTCGGCTGGTCGCTGACCAGGCGCGATACGCGCACGTCCTGCGGGATCGGCAATGCGCCCTCGGCCTCGCCCACCAGCTCGGTCAGCCGGTTGCGGTTCGCCTGCGAATCGAAGTGGCCGCGGTGGTAGGCCGGCGGCAGGTACAGCCGGTTCGGCAGGAACCAGATGTAGATCGCGTTCATGTCGTCCGCGCGCAGGTTCAGCTCGCTGTGCTTGCCGCCCGAGCCGGCCGAGAACACGTAGTAGTCGCCGGCGTGCAGCTGGTCGACATTGCCGACGGTGTTGATGTGCGTCAGCTCGCCCTGCAGCACGAAGGCGCAGATGGCGAAGTCGTGGTGCGGGTGCATGTTGTAGCCGCAGCCGGCGCCGCTGAAGACCTCGTCGCCGAACACGCGCACGCTGCCGAAGCCGGGCCGGCCGGACTGGTACTCGTGGAAGTTGAAGCTGGACTGCCGCGTCAGCACCGCATCGGGGTGGCCGGCGATGTAGCTGGCGTTGGGGCCGGTGGACAGGTAGCGGCCGTGGCCGCGATCGGCGGCGCGCAGGATGAAGCTGTCTTGCATGGTGGGCTCCAGGATGGGTGTTCAGGCGCGCAGCGAGCGCGCCGGCTGGCCGGCGGCATAGGGGATCTCGACCATCTCGAAGCCGCTCTTGGGCGTGCCGCAGTCGGGGCAGACCCAGTCGTCTGGGATGTCGGCCCAGCGCGTGCCGGCCGGGATGCCGTGTTCGGGCAGTCCGAGCTGCTCGTCGTAGAGGAAGCCGCAGCCCAGGCACAGGTGGCGCTTGAAAGGATCGTCGGGCATCGAAGTTCTCCGGTTCATCAACCTTGTGACGCGTCACGCATTTAAGTAGCGCGTGACACAGTATAAACACGCGTCACGCACTACTGCAAGCATTGATTTACAATCGCACTGCTTTGGGGCCGGGTTTGGCCGCCAGCGGGAGGAAGCCATGGATGCCGCGTCGACCCCCACCGAGGCAGGCAAGCTGCGCGAGCAGACGCTGCGGCGGCTGCGCTGGGACATCGTCACCGGACGCATTGCGCCGGGCACGATGCTGTCGGTGCCGGCGCTGTCGGCCGAAACCGGCATGTCAACCACGCCGGTGCGCGAGGCGCTGCTGACGCTGGAGCGCGACGGCCTGGTGGCGCCGCTGCGCAACCGCGGCTTCCGCGTCGAGGCGATGTCGGTGGCGGCGCTGGACAACCTGTTCTCGCTGCGCGAGCTGCTGGAAGTGCACGCGATGGTGGCCATCGCCCGCAAGGGCCTGCAGGACACGACCGAGCTGGTCGCGCTGGCCGACGCCGTGGGCGAGGCGGTGGGCCGCGAGGACGTGGCCGCCTACCTGGTGACCGACCGCGCCTTCCACACCGCGTTGGTGGCGCGCGCCGACAACCCGATGCTGACCAAGCTGGTCCTGCAGTTGCGCGACGGCATGCGGCTGTACGGCATCGATTCACCCGAGGGCAGGCAGCGCCAGCGCGATTCGGTGGACGAGCATTACCGGCTGGTGGAGCTGGTGCAGCGCGGCCAGGCCGATGCGGCCGCGGCGCTGATGAGCCACCACATCCTGTCGTGGAAGCCTCTGTTCAGTGCGGCACTGCAGGGGCGCACGCCGTCCTGAGCGCCGGAGCGAAGCCATGAACGAAAGGCAGCAAGCTTCAGCAGCCCGTCTTTCCGCGACGGCCTTTTGCCGCATCGATCCTTCAGCGCTCAAGGCGCTGGCGTTCGATATGCAAGGCAGCCTGCTCGACTTCTATACGACGATGGTCGATGCGGGAACGAAGCTGACGGCTGGCCGGGGCATCGATGTCGATTGGCCCGATTTTCTGAAGCGGTGGCGCAAGCGGTACCGCGACCAGTTGGACGGTGTAATGGCCGGCACGATCGCATGGCGGTCTACGGACAGCATCTATCGCAGCACGCTCGATCGTCTGCTCGGCGCTTTCGACTGGGGCCGTGTGCTTTCGGCGGACGAGCGCGACGAACTCAGCGCCGCATGGTCGACCCTGAAGCCGTGGCCGGACACGCGGCCCGGGCTCATGCAGCTTCGCAAGCGCTTCAAGTTGTCGACCCTGTCGAACGGTTCGATGGCCTCGATGATCGACATCGTCAAGACGCACGACCTGCCGTTCGACTGTGTTCTGACTGCGGAACTGGTCGAATCGTCGAAGCCGGACCCGCGGGTCTATGCCTTGGCGCAGAAGTCACTGGGCGTGCGTGCCGACGAGATCCTCATGGTCGCGTGCCACAAATACGATCTGGCGGCTGCGAAGAAATTCGGCTTCAAGGTGGCCTTCATTCCGCGGCCACTGGAGTTCGGCCCTGGAGGCCAACTGGATGTCCGTGCGGAAGCGTACTTCGACGCCATGGCCCCAAGCTTGATCGATCTGGCAAACCTGCTCGCAGTCATCCCCAGTCGCAAGGCCACTCGCGACTTCCTCGGCAAGGAGCCGGACGATGTCTAAGCTCGATGCCTACGAATTCGAAGTGCTTCACGCCTGCGAGCATGGCAAGCTGGCTCGATGGCGAGCAAAGCCCAGCTGCAGCGCCTGCGCGATGCCGCCCGTGCCACGGCCATCAAGGACAAGCGGGTGAACATCCGCCTGTCGTCCATCGACCTCATGGACATTCAGGCCCGCGAAGCCATCGCGCAGCGCAGACGAGCTGATCGCCCCGCCCAGCCATATCGGCCGCTTATGGCCGCATAGCAAGACAGTATTTTTCAAGCCGCCGCAGCGCCGACACAGTCCACTCCACACCACCAAGGAGTGAATGATGTCCAAGCTGATCTACCGCGTCGTCTCGGCCTGCGGCGCCCTGGGCTACGGTTTCCCGAAGGAATCGATGGACAAGGCCATCGAAGGCCGCGTCGATGCCATCGTCTCCGACGCCGGCTCGATGGACGCCGGCCCGTACTTCCTGGGCACCGGCACGCAGTACTTCGAGCGCGAGGCGGTGAAGGCCGACTACACGCACATGGTGCGCGCCGGGCTGGCCACCGGCGCGCCGGTGATCCTGGGCAGCTGCGGCATGGCCGGCGGTGACCGCAACCTGCAGTGGATGCTCGATGTCGCCAAGGAAGTCTTCGCCGAACTCGGCGTGCACGACGCCAAGGTGGCGACGATCAGCGCCGAGCTCGACCCTGAGCTCGTCATCGCCGAGCTGAAGCGCGGCGCGCTGCTGCCCACCGGCGACGGCCCGGCGCTGGATGAGGACGCGCTGCGCGAAAGCGTCATCGCCGGCCAGATGGGCATCCACCCGATCCTCAGCGCGCTGGAAGCGGGTGCGAAGTACATCTTCGCCGGGCGCAGCTGCGACGTGGCGCTGTTCGCCGCGGACATGGTGCGCCAGGGCATAGCCGCCGGGCTGGCCTACCACGTCGGCCACGTGCTCGAATGCGGCGCGCTGGCCTGCGACCCCGGTTCGCCGTCGGACTGCCTGGTGGCCGAGGTCTACGACGACGGCAGCGCGGTCTTCGTCGCGCCCAACCCCGAGCGGCGCTGCACGCCGTATTCGATCGCCGCGCATTCGCTGTACGAGGAAAGCCACCCGCAGCTGCAGTTCTATCCCGAAGGCGTGCTGCTGATGGACCGCACCGAGTTCTTCGCGCGCGACGCGCGCTCGGCCGGCATCCGCGGCAGCCGCTTCGTGCATGCCGGCGCGCCCTGGCCGTGGAGCATCAAGCTCGAAGGCTCACGCCGCCTGGGCGCACGCAAGGTCTCGCTGATCCACATCGACGCGGCCGACCTGCCGAAGGTGCCGGCCGATGTGCTGGTGTACGGCCGCAACGGCGTGATGCGCCGCGCGGTCGAAGGCGACGAGCGCGAGCTCGGCCTGATCGTCGAGACCACCGCCAAGACGCAAGAGGCGGCCGAGACGCTGGCCAGCCTGCTGACGCACTACCTGATCCACTTCGGCTACGTCGGCCGCAAGGCCACGGCCGGCAACATCGCCTACCCGCTGTCGCCCAACCTGATGAGCTTCCGGCGCGAGGACGGGACGTGGGGCGCGATCGTGCCCAGCGGCACGCGCGACCCGGTGTTCTTCCGCAACTACGCCAAGGTGAAGCAGGGCGCGCTCGATTCGATCGCCGCCGGCTTCCCCGAGGCGCTGGCCAACGCCAGCTGGCGCATCGTGGAGGCCGACGCGCAGCACCCGGCCATCCTGCTGCGCAGCATCGACGCCGACCCGGCGCGGCTGGCGGCGCGGCATGCCGAGCAGATCGCGCAGATCACCCGGCTGTTGACGCCCAAGCCCGGCTCGATCTTCGACATCGACGCCGCCGATGCCTACGAATGGTCGCTGTACCACCTGCTGCAGAACGAGCGGCTGATCAAGGACACGATGTTCCCGATCCGCTACTTCCGCGCCGACGGCGCCGCCTGGGTGCCCGAAGGCGAGGCAAGGCCGACGTACTTCGACATCGGTCTGAAGGACTACCGCGGCGAAATCGACGACCGTACGCTGTCGCTGATCGCCGACGCGCCGCCCGCCGGCGAGCCGGAAGCGATGCAGCGCCTGCTCGACATGGCGGTGGTGATCCGCAGCAAGAACGCCGGCATCAACCGGCTGACCTACGACGTGGTCTTCAACTCCACCGGCGACTACGAGGCCGCGCTGCACTCCAACGTGTTCCACAAGACGCAGGTGGCGCGGCTGCTGCACCTGGGCGCCGAGCAGGTGGTCGGCACGTTCTATGTCGACAGCTGCAACGCCATCAAGATCACCATCGACCGGCCCAACCTGTCGGCCTCGCCCGACGAGCACGACGTGTTCGGCGCGCAGCAGCAAAGCGCGCTGGAAGGGCTGCGCGTGCCGGTGTATGCGCAGCACCTGGCGACGGCGTCGGCGTTGTGATCAGATTGGCCGGACGATGAACGCCTCGCCGATCCCGCGCCGCGCCGCGTGCGCCGCGCTGCTCGCCGCCGCGGCGGCGGCGTTCGCGCAGCCGGCCGACCGCGGCGACTGTCACATGGCCGATGGCGCGGG
>DAORHX010000184.1:0-7447 GCA_035438245.1 Rubrivivax sp. | reverse complement strand
GACCGGGCTGCACGCGCTGGCCGCCGCGCGCGCACGCTGGCCGCAGCAGCGGCTGCCGGCCATCGTCATCACCGGCAGCACGATCGGCGGCCACGAGACCGAAGCCGCCGAGCACGATTTCCACCTGCTGATCAAGCCGGTGCTGCCGAACAAGCTGCGCGCGATGATCGCTTTCAAGCTGGGCGTGCGCTGAAGCGTCGCCGTCGACTACCGCGGCGGCGGCGCGCTCGGCCGCTGCTCGGGCGGCGGCAGCTTCGACACCAGGCAACGTGTCGCGACGGCGGTGGACTCGCCCGGGAACAGGTTGCCCATGTTCATGACGTAGGTCTCGGGCGTGATGCGCTTGTAGTACAGGTTCGAGGTCTGATCGAGCCACACGCCGTATTGCGCGGTCGCGTAGTTCGGCGGGTCGTAGTTCGGCGTGATGACCATCGGCCCCACCTGCAGCGGGGCGCATTCCCTGGCCGCACCGTCGACGAAGGCGTCGAAGCCTTTCGCGCGGTAGTTGCTGAACTGGTCCGGCGCGCAGCCGGCGAGCGCCAGTGCGGCCAGCGCGATGGCGGCAGTCTTGGTCATCGTTCGTTTCCTCCTCGGTTCGCCGCGGTCCGCGGTCAGTGCACTCTACCAACGGCGTGCCGTCAGCCGGTGCGCGGCGCGCGCCCGGTCACCGGGTACTGCGCATCGGTATCGCCCGGCGTCGACGCGTGGCCCGGCCGGCACCAGCCCGGCAAAGAAAGCCTCGTCCTCGGCGTCGAAGGGCTGCGCCAGCGCATCCAGATAGTCCTGCCACTGCGCCATCGTGCGCGGCCCGCGGATCAGTCCGTGCACCAGGCGGTTGTTCCATACCCAGCCCAGCGCCAGGCTGGTCGGCGTGCGGCCGCGCGAGCGCGCATGCGCCAGCACGCGCTGCGCGAGTTGCATCGACTCCGGTCGGAACTCGGTCTGCATCAAGCGCCGCGCGTTGCGCGCGGCGCGCGAGTCCGCCGGCGGCGCCACATCGGGCAGGTACTTGCCGCTGAGCACGCCGCGCGCCAGCGGGCTGTAGGCGACGACGCCCAGGCCGCAATGTGCGCAGGCCGGCAACACCTCGACCTCGATCTGCCGCGACATCGCGTTGTACGGCGGCCGGCAGGCGATCGGCTGCGGCAGGTTCATCGCCCGGCACAGCTCGACCAGGGGTGCGATGCGCCACGCGCGGAAGTTCGACGCGCCGAAGTAGCGCACCTTGCCCGCGGCGATCAAATGCGCCAGCGTGGACACCGTCTCCTCCAGCGGCGTGCTTTCGTCGTCGCGATGCAAATGCAGCAGGTCGATCCAGTCGACGCCCAGTCGCTGCAGGCTGGCATCGACCGCGGCCAGCATGTGGCGCCGCGACAGGCCGCGTTCGTTCGGACCGGGCCCGGTCGGGTTGGCCAGCTTGGTCGCCAGCACCCAGTGCGCGCGTTCTTGGGCGATCAAACGGGCCGGTGATGCGCTCCGCTTCGCCGCCGGCATAGCCATCGGCGGTGTCGATCGCATTCAGCCCCGCCTCGCGCGACGCGGCGACGATGCGCGCGGCCTCGGACTCGTCGGTGCGGTCGCCGAAGATCATCGTGCCCAGCCACAGCTTCGACACCTTCAGGCCGCTCGCGCCGAGCGGCCGATAGTCATCGTGGTTCAGGCTCATGCTCGCGGCTCCTGCGTTGATCTTCTCGGACCGCATGCTAGTGCAGTGTTCGACGCTGTGCGGCACTTAAGAAAACCGATGGATTTGTCGTCCTGGCTAGGCGCAAACCGCAGCGATACCCAGTGGTATCGCGAGGATTTGCAACGACGCCAGGGCGGCAAAGACGCGGTTTTATGTGCTGCATAGCGTCGAACACTGCACTAGCGGCCGGGCCCGGCGCCTTCGCGTCCGGCCAATGCGCTCAACGCCGCGACATCGTGCAGCGTGATGCGGGCATAGGCGCTGGACACGAAGCCGTCCGCATGCAGCGCCATCAGCTCGCGGTTCAGGCTCTGCCGCGACACGCCGAGCATCGCAGCCAACTCGTCCTGCGACAGCTTCAGCGCCAGCTGCACGCCGCCGTCCACGCTGCGGCCGTACTGCTCCATCAGCGACAGCAGCAGCCGCGCGACGCGGCCGCGCAGCGACAGCAGGGTGTCAGCCGCCAGCCGGTCGTAGATGGCACGCGAGCGGCGGGCGAGGATCTGCAGCAAGGCGATGGCCAGTTGCGCATCGGCGCACAAGGCAGCGCGAAATTCACTGCGCGCGAAGTGCATGGCCAGGACCTCGGTGTGCGACCGCAGGTTGTGCACCGAGGGCTTGCCGTCGATGATCGAAATCAGGCCCAGCCATTGGCCTGGTCCCAGGTACCAGTAGATCGAGCGACGGCCGTCGGCTGCCTCCATGCTCACTTCGACGCTGCCATCGAGCACCATGAACAGCGCCGGCTGCGCATCGCCGCGCAGGCACAGGCTGCGGTCCGCGGCGTGGCGTCGCACGGTGCCGGCGGCGAGCAGGCGCTGCACCGTGTCGGTAGCCAGCGGCACGCCGCCCATCTGCGCGAGCAGGCGACGGGCAAGGCTGACAGCGTCGTTGTTCAACCTTCATCCTGACTCTGTCGCAATTCCGACAGTGTGCCGCAGCCTCGCTGTCTAGGATCGCAGCGCCCGCGCAGCAGCGGGAAACACAGGAGAAATCATGGCATGTCTGCGCCTTCGTGCCATCGTCGCCCCCTTGCTGTTGGCGTTCGTGGCCGCACCGACGCCGGCCGCCGACGACAAGCCCGTGCCGGCCGCCGGCGTGCCGTGGAACGAGGAGTTCGCCTACCTCACCGGGATGCAGGCCTACATCTATGGCTTCCCCGCGATCATGTACGCCAACCTGCGCCAGCAGTGGGTCGCCAGCGGCAAGGGGCCGATCCAGATGGCGGTCAACGACTACTGGCACTCGCGCGAGCTGTCCGACCCGAAGCTGCAGTACGGTGGCTCGCCGAACCGCGAGACGCCGTACTCGCTGGCCATGCTCGACCTCGCCGAACCGATGGTGCTGACGGTGCCACCCAACCCGAGCGAGCGCTACTACACGCTGCAGCTGATGGACTTCTATTCGGACACCATCGGCTACATCGGCGTACGCGCCACCAAGAACGTGCCGGGCGACTATCTGGTGACCGGCCCGGGCTGGAAGGGCGAGGTGCCCGCAGGCATCAAGGGCGTGATCCCGTCGTGGACACGCTCGGTCATGATCGCCGGGCGCACCTACACCGACGGCAGCGAAGCCGACATGGTGAAGATGCGCGCCCACCAGGACGGCTACCGCATCACGCCGCTGTCGCGCTACGGCAAGGGCGCGGCCCCGACCACCGCTGCGCGTCGCGACGTGATGCCGGTGTGGCCCAAGAGTGACCCGCTGGGCGCGTTCAAGACCATGAACGCGGTGATGAAGGAAAACCCCCCGCCGCCGCGCGATGCCGCCCTGATGACGCAGTTCGCGCTGGTCGGCCTGGGGCCGCTGGCCAAGACCGATCTGGACAGCCTGGACCCGGCGGTCAAGCGCGGGCTGCAGCGCGCCATCGTCGACGGCGATGCGCTGCTGTCGCGCGTGGCCAAGGCGGGCGGGTCGATCGTCGGCGCCACCAAGATGAACAATGGCTGGTTCTACGGTGCCGCCAACTGGGGGCGCACGGCCGCGGACGGCGACTTCCTGGCACGCGCCGGCACGCAGGCCTATTCGGGCATCACCGAACACCTGATCGAGGAGTCGGTGAAGATGCGCACCTTCGTCGATGCCGACGGCGCGCCGCTCAGTGGCGACCAGCGCTACGTGATCCGCTTCAGCAAGGAGCAGATCCCTGTGGCCAGGTCGTTCTGGTCGGTGACGCTGTACGACGACGCCTACAACCTGGTCTACAACGACGCTGTCCGCTACTCCTTCGGCGACAAGGTGCCCGGGCTGGTCTATGGCGCCGACGGCTCGCTGGAGATCTACATCCAGGCCGATCGGCCCGAAGGTGCGAAGGCCGCCAACTGGTTACCCTCGGCCAAGGGCAAGAACTTCAACCTGTTCCTGCGCACGTATTTCCCCGGGCCGACGCTGCTCGACCAAAGCTACGTGGCGCCACCGGTGCGCAGGGTCGTGATGTGAGCGGACGCCGGCGCTCGGACTGAACGTCACCGTCCCCGGCGGTGTCGGTCGACACCGCACCGGGCGGGCGCTACCGGCGCGCCGTGCCGGCCGCCGGCGCTGCCTTCCGCAGTTGGTCGCTGGCGCCGTCGGGAAGCGACCGCACTCATGGGCCCGGTCGCTGCACCTGGCCGCTGGTGTACAACCGTGACACCATGGCTGCCAGGAAGGCGTCGATGAAGAAGACAGACAAGGTGGCGAGTCGACCGCGCAAGGCGCCGTCCGGCAAGGACGGGCCGGCGCCGCTGCGCTCGCAGGCCTGGTTCGACAACCCGGCCAACGCCGACATGACCGCGCTGTATGTCGAGCGCACGATGAACTTCGGCCTGAGCCTGGACGAGCTGCAGTCGGGCAAGCCGATGATCGGCATCGCGCAGAGCGGCTCCGACATCGCGCCGTGCAACCGCCACCACCTGGTGTTGGCGCAGCGCATGCGCGAAGGCATCCGCGATGCCGGCGGCATCGCCTTCGAGTTCCCGCTGCACCCGATCCAGGAGACCTGCAAGCGGCCGACGGCGATGCTCGACCGCAACCTGCAGTACCTCGGCCTGGTCGAGATCCTGTACGGTTACCCGCTCGACGGCGTGATCCTGACCACCGGCTGCGACAAGACCACGCCGGCGCAGATCATGGCGGCGTGCACGGTCGACATCCCGGCGATCGCGCTCAACGCCGGCCCGATGCTCAACGGCTGGCACGAAGGCGAGCGCACCGGCTCGGGCACCATCGTCTGGAAGGCACGCGAACTGCTCGCCGCCGGCAAGATCGACAACCGGCAGTTCATCGAGCTGGTGGCCTCGTCGGCGCCGTCCACCGGCCACTGCAACACGATGGGCACGGCGTCGACGATGAACTCGCTGGCCGAAGCGCTGGGGCTGATGCTGCCCGGCAGCGCGGCGATCCCCGCGCCCTACCGCGACCGGCAGGAGGCAGCCTACCTGACGGGAAAGCGCATCGTCGAGATGGTGCGCGAGGACCTGAAGCCGAGCCGCATCCTGACGCGCGCCGCCTTCGAGAACTGCATCGCCGTGTGCTCGGCGATCGGCGGTTCGACCAACGCGCCGGTGCACATCAACGCGATCGCGCGCCACATCGGCGTGCCGCTCGACAACGACGACTGGGAGAAGATCGGCTACGAGCTGCCGCTATTGGTGAACCTGCAGCCGGCCGGCGAATACCTGGGCGAGGAGTACTACCGCGCCGGCGGCGTGCCGGCGGTGGTGGCCGAGCTGGTGAAGAAGGGCCGGATCAAGGAGGCGCTGACGGTCAACGGCCGCACGCTGGCCGAAAACTGTGAAGGCAAGTTCAGCAGCGACCGCAAGGTGATCCTGCCCTACGACAAGCCGATGAAGAAGAAGGCAGGATTCCTCAACCTGAAGGGCAACCTGTTCGACTCGGCGATCATGAAGACCAGCGTCATCAGCGACGAGTTCCGCCAGCGCTACCTGGAGAACCCGGCCGACCCGATGGCCTTCGAGGGCACGGCCGTGGTCTTCGACGGCCCCGAGGACTACCACGCGCGCATCGACGACCCGAAGACGAAGATCACGGCCAGCAGCGTGCTCTTCATCCGCGGCGTCGGCCCGGTCGGCTACCCCGGCGCCGCCGAGGTGGTGAACATGCGCGCGCCGGCCTACCTGCTGAAGAAGGGCGTGACCGCCTTGCCCTGCGTCGGCGACGGCCGGCAGAGCGGCACCAGCGGCTCGCCGTCGATCCTCAATGCCTCGCCCGAGGCGGCCAACGGCGGCGGGCTGGCGCTGCTGATGAGCGGCGACCGCGTGCGCATCGATCTGAAGAAGCGCCGCGCCGACATCCTGATCAGCGACGCCGAGCTGGCCGCGCGCAAGCAGGCGCTGCAGGAACTGGGCGGTTATCCGGTGCCGCCGAGCCAGACGCCGTGGCAGGAGATCCAGCGTGGCATCGTCGACGAGCTGGCCCACGGCATGGTGCTGAAGCCGGCGGTCAAGTACCAGCGCATCCACGCGCGCCACGGCGTGCCGCGCGACAACCACTGACCCGCACGAAAGAGGCATCGCATGAACAACAAGGTCACCGTCTGCGCCATCGGCAACGGCCCGCCCGTGGTCGAGAACGGCCTGAACGAACACTTCGGCGTCGTGCGCGAGGCCAACCTCGAAGCGCGCGGCCTGGCGGTGTGCGGCGGCCACACGCGCATCGACGCCGACTTCGTCGAGCTGTTCCCGCGGCTGGAGATCGTCTCCAGCTTCGGCGTCGGCTACGACCACATCGATGCGGTTTCTCTGGCCAGGCGCGGCATCGTCGTCACGCACACGCCCGACGTGCTCACCGGCGAGGTCGCCGACCTGGCGCTGGGGCTGCTGATCGCCACCGTGCGCCAGCTGCCGCAGGTCGACCGTTATCTGCGCGCCGGGCAATGGCTGCAGAAGCCTTACCCGCTGACGGCCACGCTGCGCGGGCGCAAGGTCGGCATCCTCGGCCTGGGGCGCATCGGCAAGGCCATTGCCCGGCGGCTCGAAGCCTGCGAGCTGCAGATCGAGTACCACGGCCGCAAGCCGCAGCCCGACGTGGCCTACCGCTACCACCCGACGCTGCTCGGCCTGGCGCAAAGCTGCGACGTGCTGATGGTCGTCGCCTCCGGCGGCGCCGAGACGCGGCACATCGTCAATGCCCAGGTGCTGCAGGCTCTGGGCCCTGACGGCATCCTGATCAATGTCGGCCGCGGCAGCGTGGTCGACGAGCAGGCGCTGATCGCTGCGCTGCGCGACAAGACGATCCTGTCGGCCGGGCTGGACGTGTTCGAGGACGAGCCGCGCGTGCCCGCCGAGCTGATCGCGATGGAGCACGTGGTGCTGCTGCCGCATGTCGGCTCGGCCTCGGTGCACACGCGCAATGCGATGGGCCAGCTGGTGGTCGATAACCTGGTGTCGTGGTTCGGCGGCCAGGGCGCGATCACGCCGGTGCCGGAGTGTGCGGCCTTGGCGGCAAGCAAGAAAGCCTGATGCCGATGTCCGCCGCGCGGCTGATCGCGCTGGACTGGGGCACTTCGTCGCTGCGCGCCTACCGGCTCGGTGCCGGCGGCGCGGTCCTGGAACAGCGCCAGCAGCCCTGGGGCATCCTGCACCTGCCCGAGGGTGGCTTTCCCGCAGCGCTGAAGGGCATCGCTGGCGACTGGATCGCCGCCGCGCCGGCGCTGCCGCTGCTGGCCTGCGGCATGGTCGGCAGTGCGCAGGGCTGGGCCGCGGCGCCCTATGGCGACGCGCCGATCGATGCCCCGGCGCTGGCCGCGGGCCTGCGTGC
>DAORHX010000183.1:0-7454 GCA_035438245.1 Rubrivivax sp. | reverse complement strand
ACCGCGGCATCGACATCGGCGGCCGCGCCGCGCGCGATGCGTGCCAGCAGCGTGCCGTCGGACGGGTTGTACAGCGGCAGCGTCTGGCCGCTGGCGCAGGGCTGCCAGCAGCCGCCGATGAATACGCCGCTGCTGTCGAACGGGACTTCGGACATCTGTGCCACTCCTTCCGGCCCAAGGCCTTCGGGCATCATAGGACGCCATGACCCTGTTCCTGCTGAAGCGCTTCCTCACCTTCGTCGTCACGCTGGCCGTGGCCTCGATGGTGGTGTTCGCGGTGCTCGAACTGCTGCCGGGCAATGCCGCGCAGATCATCCTCGGCGACACCGCGACGCCGGAGTCGCTGGCCGCGCTGGAGCGCAAGCTGGGCCTGGACAAGCCGCAGCTGCAGCGCTACGGCGACTGGATCGGCGGCCTGCTGCAGGGGCGCAGCGCCACCAGCATCTCCTACGACACGCCCACCGGCACGCTGATCTATGAACGCATGCAGGTGACGCTGCCGCTGGCGGCGCTGGCCATGCTCTTCACCGTGGTCGTGGCGCTGGCCGCCGGCGTCTATGCCGCGTCGCGCCACAACCGCGTCGGCGACGTCGGCGTGATGTTCGTCAGCCAGCTCGGCATCGCCATTCCCAGCTTCTGGTTCGCCATCCTGCTGATCCTGCTGTTCGCGGTGCGGCTGCAGTGGGTCGGTGCCGGCGGCTTCCCCGGCTGGAGCGAGGACGACGGCGGCGGCCTGTGGGACGGTTTCGTCGCGCTGCTGCTGCCGGCGCTGTCGCTGGCGGTGGTGCAGGCCTCGGTGCTGGCGCGCTGGACGCGTTCGGCGGTGCTCGACGTGATGCGCGAGGACTTCGTGCGCACCGCGCGCGCCAAGGGCCTGACGCGGCGCGCCACGCTGTGGGGCCACGTGCTGCGCAACGCGATGATCCCGGTGCTGACGATCATGGGGCTGCAGTTCGCGTTCCTGATCAGCGGCACCATCGTCGTCGAGCAGGTGTTCGTGCTGCCCGGCATCGGCCGGCTGGTGTTCCAGGCCATCGCCAACCGCGACCTGGTGGTGGTGCGCGACGTCGTGCTGCTGCTGGTGGCGATGGTCGTGGTGGTCAACTTCGTCGTCGATGTGCTCTATGCCGTCATCGATCCGCGCCTCAAGCCCAGCGACGCCTGAGCCCGGCTTCGCGTCGCGCGCACGGCGTCACCCGAGCTTCGTGCTCGGCGGGCTGCTGACGCTGCTGTTCATCGGCAGCGCCGCGTTGTCGCTGGTCTGGACGCCGTGGCCGGCGACCGAGATCGACGTGCCGAACAAGCTGGCGCTGCCGAGCGCCGCGCACTGGCTGGGCACCGACAGCCTGGGCCGCGACATCGTCTCGCAGCTGCTGGTGGGCGCGCGCACCTCGATCCTGGTCGGCGTGGTCGCGGTGCTGATCGGCCTGGTCTGCGGCGTCGCGCTCGGCTGCCTGGCGGCGGCGCGGCGCGGCTGGGTCGAGGAAGCGGTGATGCGCCTGTCGGACTTCGCTTTCGCCTTCCCGGCGCTGCTGTCGGCGATCATGCTCGGCGCGATCTACGGCCCCGGCATCGCCACCGGCATCGTCGCCATCGGTATCTTCAACATCCCGGTGTTCGCCCGCACTGCGCGCGCCTCGGCCAACGCGGTGTGGGCGCGCGAATACGTGCTCGCTGCGCGCGCCGCCGGCGCCGGGCCGTGGCGCATCACCGTCGACCACGTGCTGCCGAACATCGCCAGCGTGCTGATCGTGCAGTCGACCGTGCAGTTCGCCACCGCCATCCTGGCCGAGGCGGCGCTGAGCTACCTGGGGCTGGGCACGCAGCCGCCGACGCCGAGCTGGGGCCGCATGCTCAACGAGGCGCAGACGCAGATGTTCCAGGCGCCGCAGCTGGCGGTGTGGCCCGGCGCGGCGATCGCGCTGGCGGTGCTCGGCCTGAACCTGATGGGCGACGGCCTGCGCGACCTGCTCGACCCGAAGCTGGCGCGCCGGCGCTGAAGCGCGCCAGCCCGGCGTCAGTGGGTGCGGTCGTCGGCCTTGCGCGCGTCCAGCAGTTCGGCCTCGGCGCGCAGCCAGTCCTCCATCTCATGGCCGACCACGGCGCCGCGCGCCAGGTAGCGGTAGTACGCCGCCTCGCGGATCTGCGTGTCGAGGTCGTCGTCCGGCGCGGCGGCGGCCTGCGCCGTGCTTTGCACCGGTGCCGGCGGCGGCTCGCCGCCGCGTGACGCGGGTTGCTTGCGCTTCATTCGAGACCCCCTGCGAAGCTGCGAATGCCGTGCATGTTAGAAGCGCAGGCGCCGGCGGGACTGATTCGCGTCAAGGTATGCGGCCGACGCGGCCCGCATAGTGGCGGTCGCTCTTGACGAGGTGCGCCATGTATCCAGGTGACAGCGACATCGACCGGGCCGTGGACGCACTGGCGCAGCGGCTGCCTGCCGCGCTGCGGCCGTTGGCGCGCGTTGCCTACGACTACCGCTGGAGCTGGTCGGCCGACGGCGCGGCCGTCTTCCGCGACATCGACCCGGCGCGCTGGGCGCGCTGCGGCGCCAACCCGCTGCGCCTGCTGACCGAGACGCCGGCCGCCAGACTGCAGCAGGCGGCCGACGATGCCGCGCTGACGCATCGTGTCGAACGGCTGGCGCAGGACCTGCGTGACGACCGGCAGCGTCCGGCGTGGGGTGTCGGCGGCCTGAGCGCGCAGCACCCGGTGGCCTTCTGCTGCGCCGAGTTCGGCGTGCACGGCTCGCTGCCGATCTATTCCGGCGGCCTGGGCGTGCTGGCCGGCGACATCCTGAAGGAAGCCTCGGACCTGGCGCTGCCGATGGTCGGCGTCGGGCTGCTGTACCGCACCGGCTACTTCCACCAGCGCATCGACGTCACCGGCTACCAGCACGAATACTGGCTCGACACCGACCCCGAGCGCCTGCCTTGCGTGCAGGTGCGCGGCGCTGACGGCCAGCCGCTGACGGTGACGGTGCCGGTGGACGACGAGGACGTGCGCGTGCAGGTCTGGCGCGTCGACATCGGCCGCGTGCCGCTGTACCTGCTGGATACCGACGTGCCCGGCAACAGCCAGGTCGGGCGCTGGGTCACCTCGCGGCTGTACGAGAGCAACCGCGCGATCCGGCTGGCGCAGTACGCGGTGCTCGGTGTCGGCGGTGTGCGCGCGCTGCAGGCGATGGGCCTGGCGCCGGCGGTCTACCACCTGAACGAAGGCCATCCGGCGCTGGGCCTGTTCGAGCTGCTGGCGCGGGCCGATGGCGACGCCGCCGAACGCTGGCGCCGCGTGCGCGAGCAGGTGGTGTTCACCACGCACACGCCGGTGCCCGCCGGCAACGAAACCTACCAGCGCGGCGAGGTGCTGGCCATGCTCGGCCGCCTGGCCGACCGCTTCGGCGAGCGCGAGCAGTTCCTCGCGCTGGGTCGCATCGACCCCGCCGACGCCGCGCAGCCGTCGGGCATGACGGTGCTGGCGATGCGCCATGCGCGCAGCGTCAACGGCGTCAGCCGCCGCCACGGCGAAGTGGCGCGCGCCATGTGGCAGCCGCTGTTCGCCGGGCGCAGCGTCGACGAGGTGCCGATCGGCCACGTGACCAACGGCGTGCACGTGCCGACTTGGGTGCACGGGCCGATGCGCGAGTTGCTCGACCGCCACCTGGGCGCAGGCTGGATGGCGCGCGCCGACCAGCCGCAGACCTGGGCGCCGGTGCAGCACATCGCGCCGGCCGAGCTGTGGGCGGCGCGCTGCGCCGCGCGCAGGCAGCTGGTCGAGCTGATCCGCGAACGCGCCACCAGCGACCGGCTGCGCCGCGGCGAGCCGCTGGACTACGCGCAGGCGGCCACCAGCGGTTTCGATGCCGAGCGCCTGACCATCGGCTTCGCGCGCCGGCTGGCCACCTACAAGCGGCTGCACCTGCTGGCGCTGCAGCCCGAGCGCGCGGCCGCGCTGATCGCCGGCCCGCGGCCGGTGCAGTTCGTGTTCGCCGGCAAG
Organism: Rubrivivax sp.; assembly: GCA_035438245.1. GTDB lineage: Bacteria > Pseudomonadota > Gammaproteobacteria > Burkholderiales > Burkholderiaceae_C > Rubrivivax. The sequence continues at coordinate 3,461 of DAORHX010000183.1, read as the reverse complement.
GCGCACCCCGACGACCACACCGCCAAGGAGGTGGTGCGCCAGGTCTTCGGCAACAAGCGCGCGCCGGCCATGGCCGAGCGCGCCGCCTTCCTCGAGGACTACGACATCCCGCTGGCCGGCCACCTGGTGGCCGGCTGCGACGTCTGGGTCAACCTGCCGCGCCCGCCGAACGAGGCCAGCGGCACCAGCGGCATGAAGTCGGTGCTCGGCGGCGGGCTGCAGCTGTCGGTGCTGGACGGCTGGTGGGCCGAAGCCTACGACGGCAGCAACGGCTGGGCCATCGCCGGCACCGTCGACGGCGACCACGCGGCGCAGGACTGGCGCGACGCCAACGCCATGTTCGACCTGCACGAGCAGCAGGTGCTGCCGATGTTCTATGAGCGCGATGCCGACGGCATCCCGCAGCGCTGGGTGGCGATGATCAAGCGCAGCCTGATGACCAACGGGCCGCGCTTCTCGGCCACGCGCATGCTGCGCGAGTACGCCGAGCGCATCTACGTGCGGTAGGGGGCGAGGCTGCGGGTAGCATGCGCAGCCGCCACCCCACCACACGGAGACACCGCATGCAACGTCGCACCCTGGTCGGCAGCCTCGCCGCCGCGGCCATCGCCCCGCTAGCGCTGCCGGCGCGCGCGCAGGCCACGAAGATCGTGCTCGGCTACACCGCGGTCACCGACTTCGCGTCGGCCTTCGTCGCCGCCGAGCAGGGCTACTTCAAGAAGCGCAACCTCGACGTCGAGCTGAAGTTCATCCCGCTGAACTCGACCATCCCCGCCGCGCTGCAGGCCGATTCGCTGCAGGTCGGCGGGCCGACGCCGTCGGTGTTCCTGCAGGCGGTGGACGGTGGGCTCGACCTGGTGGTGGTCGCCGGCGCCGGCGTCACCTCGCAGGCCATCACCGGCTTCGGTGTCGTCGGCCGCTCCGGCGCGGGCATCAAGACGCCGCAGGACTTCGTCGGCAAGAAGGTGGGCGTGCCGGGCATCGGCGCCTTCCTGCAGGTGACCTTCCGCGCCTGGCTCAAGAACAACGGTGTCGACTACAGACGAGTGAACTTCGTCGAGGCGCCGTTCCCGCAGCACGGCGACCTGCTGCGCGGCGGCTCGATCGACGCGGTGGTCACTGCCGACCCGTTCATGGCGCGCATCACCGACAGCGGCGCCGGCTACGTGGTGTCGTACTACTCGACCTTCCTGCCCGAGGGCAACCCGACCATCGTCTATGCCGCCACGCGCGCCTGGGCCAAGGCCCATGCCGGCGCGGTGAAGGGCTTCCGCGAGGCCATCGTCGAAGCGGCCAATTTCGTCAAGGAGCCGAAGAACGACGCCGCGGTGCGCGCGGCGATCGGCAAGTTCATCAAGCTGCCGCCCGAGGTGCTGGCCAAGGCGCAGATCTCGCCGCCGGGGCCGATCATCACCGAGAAGCAGCTGGCCTACTGGGTCGGGCTGATGAAGGAGCAGGACATGTTGAAGACCAGCCCCGACCTGGCGACGCTGATCGTCAAGTGACGCCTTGACGGCGCCGCTGCTCGAATTCGACCGCGTCGCCATCACGCTCGGCGGCCGCGAAATCCTGTCGCCGACCTCGTTCGGGGTGGCGCGCGGCGAGTTCGTCTGCATCGTCGGTGCCAGCGGCTGCGGCAAGACCACGCTGCTGCGCGCCGCCAGCGGGCTGGTCGCCCCCAGCGGCGGCGCGGTGCGGCGCGGCGGCGTGGCGGTGACGCAGCCGTCGCGCGAGGTGGCTTTCGTGTTCCAGGACTACGGCCGCGCGCTGCTGCCGTGGCGCACCGTGCAGGGCAACGTCAGCCTGGCGCTGGAGGCGGCCGGCGTGCCCAAGGCCGAGCGCGCGGCCCGCATCGCCGCGGTGCTGGCCAAGGTGGGCCTGGGTGCGCACGCGCACAAGTTCCCGGCGCAACTGTCCGGCGGCATGCAGCAGCGCGCGCAGATCGCGCGTTGCCTGGCGCAGTCGCCGCAGCTGCTGCTGATGGACGAGCCCTTCGGCGCGCTGGACGCGCTGACGCGCCACGGCCTGCAGGACGAGATCGCTCGGCTCACGCACGAGCAGGGCCTGACGGTGCTGTTCGTCACCCACGACCTGGAAGAAGCGATCTATCTGGGCGACCGCGTGATCGCGCTGCAGGCCGACCCCGGCCCGGGCCGGCCGAGCCTGGCGCGCATGCTCGACGTGCCGATTGCGCGACCGCGCGATCAGCTTTCGACCAAGGAGCATCCGGCCTTCGTGCACTTGAGGCGCGAGCTGTTCGGCTTCATCGAGCGCGGGCATGGCTGAATGCCTGCGTGCCTGGGCCGTGCCGCTGTGCCTGCTGGCCGCGCTGGAGATCTACGCGCGCACCGTCGCCGCCGGCAGCGACGCCATCGCGGCGCCGAGTGCGGCGCTGCTCGCCTGGCTCGGTGCCGTGCGCGACGGCTCGTTGTGGCAGGCGACGCTGTTCACGTTGGGCTCGGCGGCGCTCGGGCTGCTGATCGCGTCGCTGCTCGGCATCGCCGGCGGCCTGGTGCTGGGCCTCGCGCGCCGCGCCGATGCGGGCAGCGCGCTCACCATCGAACTGCTGCGGCCGGTGCCGTCGGTGGCGCTGATCCCGCTGGCGATGCTGGTCTTCGGCTTCGGCCTGCGCATGCAGACCGCGGTCATCGCCTTCGCCGCCTTCTGGCCGATGCTGATCCTGACGCGCAGCGCGGTGCGCCAGGTCGAGCCGCGGCTGCTCGAGCTGAGCCGCGTGCTCGGCCTGAGCGCCTGGCAACGCGGCTGGAAGATCGTGCTGCCGGCGTGCGTGCCGCGGCTGTTCGTCGCGCTGCGGCTCGGCGTGGCGATCGCGCTGGTGGTGGCGGTGACGGTGGAGATCGCCGCCAACCCGCACGGCATGGGCTACGCGATGATGATCGCGCAGCAGGGGCTGGACCCGGCGCTGATGCTCGCCTGGCTGGGCTGGATCGGTGTCGTCGGCTACGTCATCAACGGGCTGGCGCTGCGGCTGCAGCAGCGCGTGGCGCGCGCCATGGGCGAGGCGGCGTGAAGCGCGCGGCCGTGGCCGATGCCGCCGCGTCGCTGGCGCTGCTGGCCGCGCTGCTGGGGCTGTGGTGGGCGGCCAGCCACGGCGGCTGGATCAGCCGCGTCTTCCTGCCCACGCCCGAGGCGACGCTGGACAGCCTGCACGAGGGGCTGACCCGCGGCGAACTCGCGGCCTTCACGCTGGCCACCACCTGGCGCATGGTGCTGGGCTGGCTGCTGGCGTCGATCGCCGGGGTCGCGCTCGGCGCGATGGTCGGCTTGTCGGCCACGGCGCGCGCGTACCTGCAGCCGATGCTGGAGTTCATCCGGCCGCTGCCGGCGTCGGCGCTGCTGCCGCTGGCCATCGCCATCTTCGGCCTCAGCCCGGCGATGGTGCTGGCGGTGGTGGCCTTCGGCGCGATGTGGCCGGTGCTGCTGGGCACGATCCACGGCCT
>DAORHX010000182.1:0-7455 GCA_035438245.1 Rubrivivax sp. | reverse complement strand
CCAGAAGGGCTTTACCCTGATCGAACTGATGATCGTCGTGGCGATCATCGGCATCTTGGCTGCCGTGGCGTTGCCGGCGTATCAGGACTACACAAAGCGCGCCAAGGTGTCGGAGGTATTGTTGGCAGCTTCGTCTGCGAAGAACACTGTCGCCGAATATGCAAACACGCAGAATGCCCTGCCGAGCGCGACACAGGTGGCGATTGATTCGCAGGTTTCCACGTACGTCGCCAGTGTTGGGTGGGACGGCACGAGGATTACAGCAACCGCCCGTGGCACGAATGACGCGGCCATCGATGGCGATACGATCACCTTGACGCCATCGCTTCAAAGCAATGGCCAAGTGACTTGGCTCTGCGGAGGCAGCATCCCGCAAAAGTTCCGCCCGTCGAGCTGCAGCGGAACCTGACAATCATCTGAATTTACAGAGAGGCCGGGGCCGTTTGGCCCCGCTTTCTCTTGTGCGTATCGGCCTTCCGGGCTCATGCGAGCGTAGAGATGTCATTCGCGCAAGCTGTCACTGGCGCATACCTGCTGTCAATACCACTGCTAGCGGTGGGAATTGACCGAATTGGCGGGCACGACATGGCACGCCTCGCCCAGTTAGCGCTCGGCGTGGCCTGCGCCGTGTTCATTGCATCCGAAGCAAAGAGACGCGTCACAGAGTGCGGTGCCTTGCCGCGTGGTGTCCTGGCGGCCCTGATTGCCGTGCTTGCGTTGGCAAGCACGCTGCGGTCACCAGATGCAGAGATGGCGGTACGCGAACTCGGCGTTGTCGCAAGCATGGTCGCGGTCGCGCTAGTGGTCGCGTGGGCGCGGGAACCGATTCTTGCGCCCGCCAGAGTTGTGAGTATCGCGTCGGCGGCTTATGTGGCCGTTGTCCTGCTCGTCACCGCCGGCGTACTTGCTGGCCAAACCGTGAATCGGGCCGAGATCTTCGTCGGCTACGACAACTACCGCTTCTTCAACCATGTGCAGTCGGCCAGCTTGCCGCTGACGGTGCTGGCGATGACGGTGGCGCCTCGGCGCAGCCGGCTGCGCGCCGTCGCGTGGTTTGCCGCGGTCGGCGGCTTTGCGCTGCTGTTCACGGTCGCGGGTCGCGGAACGATGGTCGGCATCGTCGTGGGGGCCGTCGCGGTCGCGGCGCTCTTCGGGCGCAACGCCGTTGCGACCCTCCGCAACCTGGCGGCGGCCGCGGCGTTGGGCATGCTGTTGTTCGCCCTGCTTTTCTGGCTGCTGCCCGTGCTGACGGGCATGACCCCGGAGTTCTCCGACGGCTACTACGGCGCCCGCCTCGGCAGTGTCGAGGCCCGCTTCTTCCTCTGGCGTATCGCGCAGTCGTATATCGAGCAGTCGCCGTGGCTCGGCATCGGGCCGATGCACTACGCGCACTTCCACAACCCGGAAGCCGCGCATCCGCACAACATCTATCTTCAGATCGCGGCCGAGTGGGGCGTGCCGATGCTGCTGCTTCTTCTCGGCCTGGCGTTCTGGGCGCTGCGCCGATTTGCGCTGGCCGTGCGGGCTTGCGCCGACGTGCGCCAGCGCAACTGTGGCATCGGCCTGTTCCTGGCCTGCGTGGCGATCGCTGTCGACGGGCTGTTCTCGGGCAACTTCGTGATGCCGGTGTCGCAGGTGTGGATCGCCTTCACCTTCGGCTGGGCCATGGCCTGGATGGCCGGTCAGCGCGGGCCCGAGCAGTTCGCGCCTGCCGGGGGTGGCGGGCGCTTCTCGCCGGGGCGGCTCGCCGCGATCGGCCTGTTGGTGTCGCAGCTGTGGCTGGTCTGGAGTGTGTGGCCGGAAGTCCGCCACCTCGACGAGCATATCCAGCAGACCATGGAGCGCGTGCCGAACGCCACGATGAACCCGCGCTTCTGGTCGCACGGCTGGTTCTAGCTTGCCCGCTTCTGCTTGCATGCCGAGCAGCACAGACTCGCGACGGCCCGGCACGTCAGGCCGGCGGCAGAGCGAACTTCATCGCGGCAGGATTCGCACCGCAAGGGCGCGCAGGCGGTTCATGCCCTGAATCCGGGCCGCCGGGCAGGCACTCGCTGCCTATCGCGCGGCCTGCAACATTCTGGACTGCCAGCTGGATTGAAGGAGGATGGCCATGCGTGAGATCGGTGCCTTCGAGGCCAAGAACAGCCTCGGTACATTGCTCGACTGGGTCGAGCATGGCGAGGAAGTACTGATCACGCGACGCGGCAAGGCCGTGGCGCGCCTGGTCCCTGCCGACGCTGGTGTAGACCGCTCCAAGGCGCGCCGCGCTGCCGCCGGCATCATCGAAGCCAGGCGGGGTGTCACGCTCGCCGGCCTCGAGGTCAAGGACCTGGCCCGGCCGTTGAAGGCCGCGTGTCCTCGACCACTGCCGCAAACTCTCGCCGCAGCTGGGTCACGGTTGCCCGGAGAGAGGGTCTGGAACTGAACGGGTTCAGACCTTGCGTCGTGCCCGCGCCCTTCGTTCTCTGACTGCGGCGCCTCGGCGGCCCTCACCGCCGTTGTGCCAGCAGCGCCTGCACATCGCGCAGCAGCGTGGGCAACTGCGTCTGCACGGTGCTCCACACCAGCGCATGGTCCACCAGGTCGTAGCCGTGGATCAGGATGTTGCGGAACGCGATGATCTGCGGGTACTGCGCAATGCGTGCCGCGCTGTCCGGGTCTACCTGCGCAAGCCGCTTGACGGCCTCGCCGATGATCTCGAAGTTGCGTTCCACACCCTGGCGCAGCAGGCGGTCGGCGCTGTACGGCGCCAGCGTGCGGCCTGTGACACTTCGCCGATGAAGGCCGCCGCGTCGCGGATGTCCTCAAGCAGCTTCGGCGTGCGGGCGTGCATAGACGGCCTGGCGCGTGCGGTTGACCGCGGCGATGAAATAGGGGTTGACCATGCTGCCGCGCATCACCAGATCCACCTTGCGGCCGAACAGCGCGCCCAGGGCCTCGTTCAAGCCGAAATAGCGACTGAAGAGATCGCGCTGCGCGCCCGGGCCGAAGTCGACGACGAAATCGATGTCGCTGCGTTGCGGATCGAATCCCTCGCCCGCGGCCGAGCCGAATACATCCAGGCTGTGCACGCCAAAGTGGCGGCAGAGCCGATGGACTTCATCGCGGTGGGTTTCGATGATGCTGTGCATGGCAGGCTCGCCGCCAAATTATGCCGCCGACGATCGGAATGCCCTCATGCGCGCCCAACATTTGAGTTCACCTGCGGGCAACAGACGGCGAAGCCGGCTGTTGAACGTCAGGTGCAACGAAGGGTTAGACCGCGCGCTACGCAGCCTCGGCATGCAGCTTGACTCCGAGCGCACGCGCGACCTTCAGCACGGTGGCGAAGCTGGGATTGCCGTCAGCGCTTAGCGCGCGGTAGAGACTCTCTCGGCTCAAGCCCGCCTCTTTGGCGACCTGAGCCATACCTTTGGCGCGCGCAATGTCGCCGAGCGCCTTCGCGATGCCCGCTGCATCCTCTGGCGCTTCCTCGAGCCACGCATCTAGGTACGCAGCCATTTCCTCAGGCGTGCGCAGATGCTCCGCGACATCGTACGGCGCGGTCCTTGGCTTTGAGGGTTTGCTTGCAGGACGAGGCATGACGTACTACTCCTTGAACTCTTGGGCCAACCGGATGGCCAACCGAATGTCCTTCGTCTGGGAGGGCTTGTCGCCTCCAGCCAGCAGAAGCAACAGCCGTGTACCGCGCTGCGAGTAGTACACGCGATACCCTGGGCCGAAGTCGATCTTCAGCTCAGCGACCCCGTTGGTCAGTTCGCGATGCTTGCCAGGATTGCCACCGATCAGCCGCTCGACTCGCACGAGGATTCGTGCTCGCCCGACTCTGTCTTTGAGCGCGTCGATCCATTCCGCGTACTCGACCGTTCTCTCTACTCGCACCCCGCCAGTGTAGCCTATCGGCTACACGTGTCAACGGAGGGCTTTCGCGCGGCCAACGACAGCTGATGGCGCTTGTCCCCCGCAGCGAGCAGGCCGGGGCCGGTGGCGCCGAACAGGGTGTCGGCGCATCCACGATGACCGTGGCGCAGCGAGCCGAGTAGCATCTCGGACGGAGGCGCCTCATGGACGAAGGCATCGACCATCTGATCATCGAGCCCTTGAAGGGCTTGCGTTCGGACGTGCAATCGTTGCGCAGCGAGATGCACGCTGAGTTCAGGGACGTGAGGCTGCGTCTCTCCAGCGTCGAGACCGCCATCGTGGGCGCGAAGCACGAATCGGCCGACATTCGCGGCGATTTCGTGAGACAACAGGTCAGCCTCGACGGCTTGCTCGAGCGCATACGGCGAATCGAGCGGCGTCTCGAGCTTTCATAGCTCGGAGCCGCGCGTCGGGCTCAGGTCAGGTGACGGGGCGCGTCCATGCGCCCATGCAGGATGCGCACGACCGAGATGCCGTAGCTCGTCTGTCGGAAGTAGAGGACATGCCGCCCACGCCCCAACGGCGGTAGCCGGGCCTGATGTCGTCGCAAGCCGGCGCACGATCAGGCGCTTGGGCGATGTCGGCACATGCGGCCGTCACGTCGTCCGTGTAGCGCTCGGCCTGTTCGATGCCCCACGTCGCCGCCGTGTACTGCCAGATGTTCTCCAGGTCGCTCACGGCTGCGGGCGTCAGGCGGTACTCAGCCACGGCGCCGCATCCGGGCCTTGAACGCGGCCGCGCCGAAGCGCTGCGCCTCGCCGCTGACTTCGCCTTCGATGAGCGCGGCGCGGATCGTGTCGGCCTCGGCCGTGCGCTCCTGCTCGCGCCGAACCAAGTCGCGGATGCACTCGCTGTCGTTCGCGTAGCGCCCGTGGGCGACCTGCGCCCGAATCCACGCCTCATGCTGGTCGGTCAGGGTGATGGTCTTGCGTACCGTGGTCATGTCGTCAGTCTCCGCGGGCATTCGCTGAAAGCACATCGCAAATCATACAGACGGTGCCATTCAGCACCAATTGTCATACTCGTCTGCCGCTGCGCCATCGGGGCGCCGCAAGGTTCGCACCGGACCGGCCGCGGTGGCCCGAGCCCGGTTTTTCAGCGTCTCTGCTAGTCTGCGTGCATGAAAGCTACCGTCACCCTGACCAGCCGCGGGGTCGTCACGTTGCCGGCCAAGCTGCGCCAGGCGCTCGGCCTGCAAGCCGACGACCCGTTGATCGCCGAAACCACCCCCGAGGGCCTGCTGCTGCGCCCCGCGGTCACGCTGCCGGTGGAGGTCTATGCGCCGCAGCGGGAACGCGAGTTCGACGCGGCCGAGGCCGAGTTGGCGGCGGTGCTCACGCGCAAATCACGGGCTCGCCCCCGGCGCACGAGCAAGCGCTGACCGGCGCCGGCCATGCGGGTGTTCCTGGACGCAAAGATCCTGTTCTCTGCCGCCAAGTCCGATGGGGCCGTGCGGGGCGGGAACGGGGTCAGGTCTTGCCTCTTGCCTCGACCAGCTCGACGGCCTGACGTGCGGTGACGATCGGAATTCCCTCATGCTCGCCCAGCGGCAACATATGGCGTTTGTCGCCCGAAGCGATCAGGTCGGCGCGGCCGGCCTGTGCCGCGGCAAGCACATGATCGTCATCGGCATCTGCGGCGACTACCCTCGGCGTTGTCGGGGGCGCGACCACCACGGCCAACTTGCGCAGGTCGTCGACCAGGCTCGCCGGCGCCAGGCCCGCTTGCGCGAGCCGCATGCTGAACTTCGCCCGCGACAGCACGTCCTGCCGCTCGGCCAACAGCATCTCGCTCGTGCACAACTCGAAGTCACCAGCCGTTGCTGCGCTCAGCAACCGGCGCGGCAATCCCTGCGAGATCACACCCGAGACCAACAAACTGGTGTCGATGACGATGCGCACTGCAGGGGGCTGCCTGCTCAGCTGCCCTGGCCAGCGCGGCGACTGTGGCGCGCAGCCTGTACTTCTTCGGCTGCCTCGTCTTCCGTGAGCGGCGGCAGGTCCAGCGCATCCAGTCGAGCCAGACCCTGCGTGAGCCGCATGGCAGCCGCCGAACGCTCCTCCCGGGATGCAAGAAACTCTACGAAGTCCACCACTTCGGCCACTCGGCTGGGCGGCAGTTTCTTCAGCCGTTCGAGCAGTTGCATTTCGATTGCCGTCATGACTCAGCTCCCGTACTTCGGAATGTGTCTAGCCTGCCGGCCCGGTTCCGCGCCGGTCCCGGCGATCGGGGCCTGGTCCCGCAGGTGATGCAGCGCAAAGCGTACGCCGCGGCGAGCCTGCGATTCGGTTGGCGCCGCAGCAGGGTGTGCATGTGTCGCGCGGCAGCGTTCGCTCGATCCAGCTTTGCAGCCTTTCTGCCAATCTGCGCGCATGAAAGCCACCGTCACCCTGACCCGCCGCGGGGTCGTCACGTTGCCGGCCACCACTCGCCGCGCTCACTGGCCGAGGCGGTGCTGGCCTGAGCGCGGCCCTCGACGCTGCGGCTGTGGTGGTTTCGGCGTGACCCGCTGCAGCGCGCGGCAAGGCCGTCAGCGGGGCTGCCCCGGCAGTTCACCTACGGCTGCGCTTCGACGCAGCCCACCCCCGCGGCCAGCGCGGCGCCACGCAGCGCCTCGTCCTGCGTGGCCAGCGGCAACTGGCGGCGCAAAGCCAGTTCCAGATACGCGGCGTCGTAGCTGCTCAAGCCGAAGCGCAGCGCCAGCGCCAGCAGTTCGTGGCGCGGCACCGCATGGCGGTCGGTGTCGATCGGCAGCCGGCCGATTTGCGTCAGGATCGCCTGCGCCCGCTCGGCCGTCATGCGCCGGCGCAGGCAGCTCGTGCGCAGCACGTTGGTCAGCTCGAGTTCCCACAGGGCGGGCGCGCACGCTCGTTCTTCAGCCAGCTTCGCGGCGACCTGCCCGGTGTAGGCCGTGGCCTGATCCTCCAGGTACCAGCCCGAGATGACCGAGTTGTCGATGACGAAGGGCATGCTCAGTCGCGCCCCTGTTCGATCGCCTGCCGCAGCGGCAGCTCCAGCGTGGTGCCGGCGCGCAACCGCCCGAGGGCGTCGATGGCTTCGGCCACACGCTGGCGCTGCAGCTGGGCCGGCGAGCGCTTGGCTGTGGCCGGTGCGGCGGCGACCAGGCGCGCGATGGCCTGCCCGCGCCGCGTGATGACGAACTGCTCGCCCTTTTCCACCTCGGCCAGCAACTCCGACAGGCGGGTCTTGGCTTCGTAGACCGCGACTTCCTTCATGGCCATCCTCTTGCGGCACTTGGTTAACCAACTATAGCGCGAGGCGGTCTGTTCGAGCGCCAGGGCGACATGGGCCGAGCCATATGATTCAACCGGAGCAACGCATCGCGGGGAGGGTGGACAGGTGAGGAGCATGGCGACACCGTGACCGACGGCCGGCAGGACTCGAGTTTCCCGTGGTCCCTGTGGTTGGCCGTCGCCGCTGCCGCCGCTGCCGGCCCCTCGCTGCTCGCCTACAACGTCTCGCCGTCGCCGACCTTCCTGAACCAGGCGCTGGCGCTGGCGCTGTGCGGCGGCT
>DAORHX010000181.1:0-7456 GCA_035438245.1 Rubrivivax sp. | reverse complement strand
GCGGGCGCGTCGGCCACCTGCTCGAGCTTGAAGCCCTGGATGGGCGGCGGCGCGGGGGCGGGCTGCGGCGGCGGCTCGGGGAGTGGCGCGCCCTGCGCGTCGGCCGCGGCTGCGTCCAGCGGCGCGACGGGTGCGGCCGGCGCGGGCGGCGCCGCGAGGCCGAAGCCCGGCGCCGGCAAAGCCACGAAGGCCTCGAAGGTCTTGTTCTCGCTGCGCACCTGGTAGCGCTGCGCCAGTTCGTTGTAGCGCGCCTTCAGCTCGGCCACGCTCGCCGGGTCGGCCTGCCACTGCTTCAGCCGCGCCGCTTCGAGCATGCGCTCGATGCTCTGCGCCAGCGCGTGCGGGTTGTGCTTCTCGAACCAGTCCTTCAGGCCCAGGTTGTGCTTGTCGCGCACGTAGACGTCCATGAACTCCTGCCACTGGTCGTGGCGCACACCCTCGCGCGCCACGCTCTGCCAGCCGGCGAAGTTGTTGATGCCGTCCAGCACCTGCAGCGTGCCTGCGTAGCCCTCGGCCATCAGGCCCTCGATGTGGCCGGGGTGGAAGTTGCGCGTCGCCAGCTCCTTGGCCAGGAACTGCGCCGCGCCCTCGACGCGGCCTGAACCGCTGCCGCGCAGGTTGCTGATGTACAGCTCGGGCGGCTTGCCATCGAGGTGGCGCACCGCCAGGCCGATGCCGCCCAGGTACTGGAACGGGTCGTCGGTGGTCAGCATGCCGTACAGGTTGCTGCTGCGCGCCAGCACCGCGGCCTCGGTGCCGCGCAGCTGCTCGGCATAGAGGTTGAGCTTGGCCGAGGTCGACACGCCGGCACGGCCCCAGTCGGCTTCGTCGGGCCCGTAGGCGTACTGCATGCGGCGCAAGTACAGCTGCGCCAGCTTGCGGTCGCCTTCGGCCTGCGTGTTCCAGGTGTCGGTGGCCAGCGCCGCGTCGTCCAGCCCGGTGCCGTAGCGGCCCGATTCGCTGGAGAAGATGCGCGTTTGCGCCGCTGCTTGCGCCTCGGCCTGCGGCACGCCGCCGGCGACCAGGTTGCGCTCGATGCGCTGTGCGTTGGCCGCCACCGGGTTGTCGGCCTCGGCGCGGGCCTGCGAGGCCAGCCTGGCGGCCTGCGCCAGCTGCTTCATGACGTTGGGGAAGTGGTCGCGGTACAGCCCGGTGGCCGACAGCACGACGTCGACGCGCGGCCGGCCGAGCTGCTCGCGCGGGATCAGCTTGACACCGGTGACGCGCCCGCCCGCATCCCACACCGGCTCGACGCCCAGCGCCCACAGCGCCTGCGCTTCGAGCAGGCCGAAGTGGCGCATCGTTTCCACCGACCACAGCGTGAAGGCGAGCTTGGCCGGCACGCGCCCGGTCTTGGCGCGGTGCGCGGCCAGCAACTGGTCCAGCGCCAGCTTGCCGGCCTCCCATGCCGCCTTGGTCGGCACGCGGCTCGGGTCGAAGCCGTACAGGTTGCGCCCGGTGGGCAGCGCGTCGGGGTTCTTGATCGGGTCGCCGCCGTAACTCGTGGGGATGTAGCGCCCGTCCAGCCCGGCCAGCAGCGCACGCATCTCGTTGGCCGCGCCCAGGTCGTCGTACCAGCGCCGCGCCTGCGCCAGTTTTTCCTTGGCCGCGCCGTCCAGATGCGGCACCGGCGCGCCGTCCTTCAGGTGCGCGGCCAGCAGCCGGTAGGGCTTGGTGTCGACCAGCTTCGTGTAGTCGGCCACCAGCAGCTCGTCGGCTTCCTCGGCCGGGTTGGCGGGGTCGGCCACGCCTTCCCAGAAGCCCTTGCCGAGCATCGTCAGCACCTGCGCCACGCGCCACTTCTCGTCGCTGCCCTGACCGAAGGTGTGCAGGCCCATCGGCTGCGCAGTCAGCGCCAGCTCGTGCAGGTGATCGTGCACCGCGGTGACGAAGGCCTCGAACTCGGCGTCGATGCGCGGCTCGCTCCAGCCCAGGTCGAGGTGGATGCGCTCGCGCTTGACGTCAGCCAGGAACTCGGCGCGCAGCTGGTCCTTGACGCCGCCGCTGTCCTGCGCCAGCCACTGGTGCAGCAGGTCGTGGATGCGCGTCAGCCGCTGGTGCAGGCCGGCCGGGGTCAGCGGCGGCGTCTGGTGGCTGAGGATCACCGCGCGGCCGCGGCGCTTGGCCTGCGTCGCCTCGCCGATGTTGTCGACGATGTACGGGTACAGCACCGGCACGTCGCCCACCGCCAGCATCGGCCAGTCGTGCACCGACAGGCCGCGCTCCTTGCCCGGCAGCCATTCCTGCGTGCCGTGGGTGCCGAAGTGCACCAGCGCGTCGGCGCCGAAATGCTGGCGGGCCCACAGGTACACCGCCAGGTAGTAGTGCGTGGGGATCGCGGTGGTCGAGTGGTACAGCGCCTTCTCGCGCTGCTGGGCGCCATCGGCGGCGTCGGGGCGCTCGTCGCGGCCGGGTTGCGGCAGCAGCGTGACCTTGCCGCGCTGCAGCCGCGGGATCACGAAGAAGGGCTCGCCGCCCAGCTCTGATCCGCGCAACACCATCGTCGAACGCTCGGGCTCGCCCCAGGCCTGCTGCAGTTGCTGGCGCACCTCGGCGGGCAGGGTCTGCAGCCACGCGCGGTATTCGCGCAGCGGCAGCCGGTCGGCCAGGCCGTCGCGCAGCAGCTCGCGCAGCACCGCCTGGTCCTGCGCCGGCCGGTAGCCCGGTGCCAGCAGGCGTTGCAGTTGTTCGGTCAGCGGTTCGGCATCGAGCGCCGCGGTGTCGTAGCCGGCGCCTTGCAGCGCGCCCAGCGTCGCGCTCAGGCTGCGCGGCAGGTTCATGAAGCTGGCCGACAGGTTTTTCTCGCCGGCGGGATAGTTCCAGAAGATCAGCGCCACGCGCTTGTCGGCCTCGGGCTTGTACTTCAACTGCAGCAGATTCAGCGCCTTGGCGGCGATGGCCGCGACCTGCGCGTCGATGGGCAGCAGCCGTTCATCGCCGGGGTGCACGGCCGAGGCCACCTGGATGTCGGCGATGCCGGTGTACTCGGCTTGCGCCAGGTAGAAGGGCACGTCCTGCAGCGGGATGCCGTGCGGGTTGGCGCGCCACTGCGCCTCGCTGCCGCGCCGCCAGCTCATCGCCTGGACCACCGGCAGGCCCAGCGCCTCGAACTCCTTGCGCCGGCCTTCGGGGTCGAGCGTGATCTGCGTGTTGATGATCACGTCGGCGACCGGCTGGCCGTCCAGCGTCAGCATGCGGCGCATGCCGGCCGGGTCCATCACCGGGCTGTAGAAGGGCAGCGCCAGCGCGCCGCCGGCTTCGATGCGGCGCACCAGGTCGTCGATCACCTCGGTCTGGCCGGCGGCGATGCTGCCCTGGTGGAAGGCGATGGCCACCGTCGGCGCGCGCTGCGAGGCGACCATGCCGCGCGCGGCGAAGTATTCGGCCGGCGTGCCGACCACGATCTGCTTCAGCGCCGGGTGGTAGATGCCGGCGGCGGGGAACACCTGCGGCGCGGGAAAACTGCGCCAGTCGCTGCCGGCGCGCCAGGCCACCAGGCTTTGCAGCAGCCATTCGGTGTTGCGCGCGCCGCCCTGCACGAAGTAGCCGTGCAGCCGCTGCGCCAGCGCCGCGTCGATGCCGCCGCCGGGCTTGGGTGCGGCGGCCGGCAGCCACACATGCGGCACGCGCTCGAGGGTCGGCAGCAGCGGGGCGAGGCGGCCGCGCACGAAGTCCTCGAGGTGCTCGCGCGGCGCGTCGATCAGCACCAGATCGGCGCCGTCGAACAGCGCAGGCGTCAGCTCATCGGTGGGGATCTTCTCGACGAAGCGCGCGCGCAGCGGCACGCCGTGCTCGCGCGCCGAGCGCTCCAGCGCAATGAAGCGGCCCGGCGGGGAGGGGCTGGTGGTCAGCAGCAGCACGCCCTCGGCGCGGGCGGCGGCCCACAGCGTCAGGCACAGGGCGAAGCACAGGCAGCGGAGCAGCAACTTCGGCATGAGGCTTTGGTGAGGGCGGTGTGCGTCGGCCGCCACGCCGGGCCCGACGCGGCGGCGCCACGATCGGCTCGCCGCTCGGCTGTGCGAGGATGCCGCATTCTAGTCATGAATGCGAACCAGTCGCATAGACAGTCAACACCAATCGTGTAGACATAAGCGAATAGAAAGAGTTCTCATTTATGATGCGAGGGCAGCCAGCCACGTTTGCACCGCCCCGGCGCATGCGCAGCCCGCCAAGCTCCCCCGCCCGCCGCCTTGCGCGCGCCGTGGCGCTACCCAAAGCTTGAAAGCTCGCAACGTGAACAGAAAAGACAGGATCCGCCATTGGGCGTGCTATGGCAGCGCGCTGGCCTGGCTGGCGCCGGCCCAGGCGCAACTGAGCCCCGAAGGGCCGGTCTCGAGGCTGCCGGAGGTCGCGGTCAGCGCCACCGGTTTCGAGGAAAACACCGCCGAGGTGCCGGCGACGATTTCGACCATCGACGCGCAGCAGATCAACCGCGGCCTGGTGCGCACGCTGCAGGACCTGGTGCGCTACGAACCCGGCGTCTCGGTCAACAGCGACCCCAACCGCTTCGGCGCCAACAGCATCAACATCCGCGGCCTCGAAGGC
Source organism: Rubrivivax sp. (assembly GCA_035438245.1). Lineage (GTDB taxonomy): Bacteria > Pseudomonadota > Gammaproteobacteria > Burkholderiales > Burkholderiaceae_C > Rubrivivax. Next base: position 2,911 of record DAORHX010000181.1, on the reverse strand, counting down.
AACCGCGTGCAGATGCTGGTCGACGGCATCCGCGCGCCCAGCCTGTTCCAGTTCGGCATCGGGCCCTTCAACAATTCGACGCGCTCCTTCGTCGACCTGGACAGCGTCAAGCGCGTGGAGATCCTGCGCGGCCCGGCCTCCAGCCTGTACGGCTCCGACGCGCTCGGCGGCGTGGTCTCGTACATGACCAAGGACCCGCTGGACTACCTGGACCTGGCCACCTCGCCGTTCTACGGCGCCTTCAAGAGCGGCTTCGCCAGCGCCGACACCGGCTGGGCCAACACCGGCACCGTGGCCTACGGCACCAGCGAGTGGCAGGCGATGGCGCTGTACACCTACTTCACCGGCCACGAGCAGAAGAACATGGGCACCGTCGACACGGTCGGCCCGCTGCGCACCGAGCCCAACCCGCTGGACATCCGCCAGCAGAACCTGCTGCTCAAGGGCGTCTACCAGCCGGCCGCCGGCCACCGCGTGCGCGCCACCTACGAATGGTTCGACCGCAACGGCATCGTCGACGTGCTCAGCCTGAACGCGTCGACGCCGCGCACCGCCAGCATCGACGGCGAGGACGAGAACAACCGCCAGCGCTACAGCCTGGACTACGCCTACACCAACCCGGCGCGCGGCTGGCTGGCCGGCTTCACCGCCAACCTGTACCAGCAGGTGTCGACGACCGACTCCAGCTCGACCGAGACGCGCGTCAACACCACGGCCGGCTGCTCGGGCGTGACCCGCGGCGTCAACACCTGCGTCATTCCGCGGCAGTTCGACTTCGAGCAGCGCATCACCGGGCTGACCGCGCAGCTGGAAAGCCTGCTCGACGGCGACGGCATCCAGCAACGCATCCTGTGGGGCGTGGATCTGTCGGAAACCGACTCCAGCGCGCTGCGTGACGCCACCATCTACAACCAGACCACCGGCACGGTGAGCAAGACGCTGTCCGGCGAGACCTTCCCGCTGCGCGACTTCCCCAACACCACGACGCGGCAGCTGGGCTTCTACGTGCAGGACCAGATCTCGCTGCTGAACGACCAGCTGGTGGTCACGCCCGGGCTGCGCTACGACGACTACCAGCTGAAGATCCACCCGGACTCGATCTACCTGGCCAACGTGCCGCCCGGCGTGCAGGCCACCGACTTCTCCGACAGCGCCTGGTCGCCGAAGCTGGCGCTGCTGTACCGCATCAACCCGGACCTGAACGTCTACGGCAACTACGCCTTCGGCTTTCGCGCGCCGCCCTTCGACAACGTCAACGCCGCCTTCCGCAACCCGGTGCAGTCCTACGTGCTGATCCCGAACCCGAACCTGAAGTCCGAGACCAGCCAGGGCCTGGAGCTCGGGTTCAAGGGCCGCGTGGGGGATTCGAGCTATGCGGTGGCCGCCTTCTACAACCGCTACAAGGACTTCATCGACTCGTCGACCCAGCTCGACTGCCCCACCGACCCGAACTGCGTGCCCGGCTACATGGGCACCTTCCAGGCCACCAACCTGGCGCGCGTGCGCATCTACGGCGTCGAGGCCAAGGGCGAATGGGTGCTCGACCGCAACTGGGCGCTGGCCGGCAGCGTCGCCTACGCCAACGGCAAGGACGAGAACACCGACCAGCCGCTGAACAGCATCAACCCGCTCACCGGGGTGGGCGGCCTGCGCTACACCGCGGCCGACGGCAGCTGGGGCAGCTCGCTCAACCTGACCGCGGTGGCCGGCAAGAACTCGGCCTCGGCGCCGAGCAACGTGCAGCCCTTCCTGACGCCGGGCTTCACGCTGCTCGACCTGACCGGCTACGTGAACCTGACGAAGAACCTGCGCCTGGCCGGCGGCGTGTTCAACATCTTCGACAAGAAGTACTGGCTGTGGAGCAACGTCGGCTAGACCGGGCTCGCCGCCAGCTCGCCCGGGCTCGACCGCTACACCCAGCCCGGCATCAATGTCGCCGTCAACCTGCAACTCATCTACTAAGGAAGCAAGCCCATGCAAGCCACCGAGTCCGCCGCCTCCGACCTGTACGGCCGGTTCCTGAACCTGCGCAGCGAGCGCGGCCTGCGCCACCGCGACGCGGCGCAGGCGCTGGGCGTGTCCGAGGGCGAGGCCATCGCCGCCCGCCATTCCGGAAACGCCGCCGATCTGCTCGAACGCCTGCTGGAAAACTGGTGGACGCGGATCGGGGAGACGGAGTACGCCGGAATTCCCAAGCTGATGGTCGCGGAGGCGCGCAACTTTCCCGAGGTCGCCCAGTTCTACTATGAAAACGTGATCCGCCGCGGACGCGCGCTGGTCGGCGCCGCGCTCCGGCGCGGCATGGCCAGCGGCGAGTTCCGGCCGATGGACGTCGAGACGACGATTGAAGTGGTGATCGCGCCGATCCTGATGTTGCTGGTCTGGCGCTTCTCGATGGCTTCCTGCCTGGGAAACGAGATCGACCCGCGCCAGTATCTGGCGATCCACATGGATCTGTTGCGCCAGGGACTGCAGGCGAGTCGGGTATAATGTCTTTTTGTCGGAACGAAGATATTAGCCCGTGCTAATATCTAGCCTGCGGAGACCCCAATGAACATCGAGCAAGCGCGCTTCAACATGATCGAACAGCAGATCCGGCCGTGGGAGGTTCTGGATCAGCAGGTTCTCGACCTGCTTTTTGTCGTCAAGCGCGAGGACTTCACCCCACCCCCTTATCGCAACCTAGCATTCGCCGACATGGAAATCCCGATCGGCAGCGGACAGGTGATGCTGGCGCCGCGGGTCGAAGCTCGCCTGCTGCAAGAGCTAGGCATCCGGAAGACGGACAAGGTGCTGGAAATCGGTACCGGCAGCGGCTACATGGCGGCCCTGCTGGCCGCTCGCGCCGAGCATGTGATCAGCATCGAATCGCGCCCGGCGCTGGCCGATATCGCCCGCCAGAACCTGGAGC
>DAORHX010000180.1:0-7471 GCA_035438245.1 Rubrivivax sp. | reverse complement strand
GCGGCGCGGCCGGCGCCGCGTCATCCATGTCCTCGGAGGCCTTGACGAGGCCCTGGCCGGCCTTGCCGGCGAGCTTCATCTTCACCGCCTTGCCACCCCAGATCTCCTCGAGGTGGTAGTAGTCGCGGATCGCCGGCTGCATGATGTGCACGACCGCGGCACCGCAGTCGACGATGATCCATTCGCCGTTCTCCTCGCCCTCGGTGCGCATCACCGGCAGTCCGCGCTCGCGCACCTTGTCGCGCACGCTCGCCGCCAGCGACTTGGTCTGCCGGTTGCTGGCGCCGGTGGCGATGATCACGCGCTCGAACAGCGGCGACAGCGCTTCGGTGTTGAACACCGTGATGGCCTGCGCCTTCACGTCCTCCAGACCATCGACGATCGCCCGTTGCAGCTTGCGGATGTCCATTCAACTCCCGGCGGCCCGGTACAGGCCGTGTTGACGAATATAGAGCGCCACCGATGGCGGCACCAGCGGGGCAATGTCCATGCCGGCCGCGACACGCGCGCGCAGGTCGCTGGCCGACACGCGCATCGGCGGCAGCGCCAGCACGACCGACCTGGCGGCGCGCACGCGCGGGTCGACGTCGCCGGCAGACGCAGCCGGCGCTTCGCCCGGACGCTCGGCCACCGCCAGCGAGACACGCTGCAGCAGCTGCTCGAAGCCGTGCCAGGTGTGCAGGTTGCGGTACTGGTCCGCGCCGATGACCAGGAACCACGACGCCTGCGGCTCGGCGGCCTGCAGCTCGCGCACCGTGTCCAGCGTGTAGCTCGGGCCGGCGCGCTGCAGTTCGCAGCGCTCGATGACGAAGCGCGGCTCATCCGCGATGGCCAGCCGCAGCATCGCCTCGCGCTGCGCCGCCGGCGTCAACTGCCGCGTCTTCTGCCACGGGTTGCCGGCCGGCACCCAGCGCAGCTCGTCCAGATGCAGCTCGTCGCGCGCCTGCCGCGCCAGCGCCAGGTGCGCCAGGTGCACCGGGTCGAAGCTGCCGCCGAACAGTCCGATGCGGCGCTTCACAGCCAGTCGCGCACGGGCAGGAAGTCGTCGTACAGCCGCGCCTCCGGCGACCCGGGCTCCGGCGCCCAGTCGTAGCGCCACTGCACCAGCGGCGGCATCGACATCAGGATGCTCTCGGTGCGCCCGCCCGACTGCAGCCCGAAGTGCGTGCCGCGGTCGAACACCAGGTTGAACTCGACGTAGCGCCCGCGCCGATAGAGCTGGAAGTCGCGTTCGCGTTCACCGTAGGGCGTGGCGCGGCGGCGCTGCACGATCGGCAGGTAGGCCGGCACGAAGGCGTCGCCGACCGCGCGCAGCATGGCGAAGCTGCGCTCGAAACCGGGCTCGTTGAAGTCGTCGAAGAAGATGCCGCCGACGCCGCGCGCCTCGCCCCGGTGCTTGAGGACGAAGTACTCGTCGCACCAGCGCTTGAAGCGCGGGTACAGCTCCGCCCCGAAGGGCGCCAGCGCGTCGCGGCAGCAGCGATGGAAGTGCACCACGTCGTCCGTGACCCCGTAGTACGGCGTCAGGTCCATGCCGCCGCCGAACCAGACCACCGGCGCGGTGTCGGCCGGCAGCGCGACGAAGGCGCGCACGTTCATGTGCACGGTCGGCACGTGCGGGTTGCGCGGGTGCATCACCAGCGACACGCCCAGCGCCTCGAAGGGCGCCCCGGCCAGCTCGGGCCGGTGCTGCGTGGCCGACGGCGGCAGCGTGCGCCCCTTCACGTGGCTGAAGTTGCAGCCGGCGCGCTCGAACACGTGGCCTTGCTCGACCAGCCGCGACACGCCGTCGCCCTGCAGCGCGCTGCCCGGCGCACGTGTCCAGGCATCGGCCAGGAACGCCTTGCCGTCCTCGGCCTCGAAGGCAGCGACGATGCGCTGCTGCAGACCCAGCAGGTACGCGCGCAGCGGCGCGCTGTCGAACGGGGTGTCCACGTCAGCGCCTGACCGCGCGGTGCCCAATGTCGGAGCGGAACTGCGCGCCGTCGATGCGGATGCCCTGCAGCCCCTCGTAGGCGCGGGCCTGCGCCAGGCTGGTCTTGTCGCCCAGCGCGGTGACGCACAGCACGCGCCCGCCGCTGGTCACCAGCCGGCCGTCGGCCAGCATGGTGCCGGCATGGAACACCTTCAGGTCCTCGGCCGCCGCGGGCAGGCCGCTGATCGTGTCGCCCTTGCGCGGGTTCATCGGGTAGCCGTGCGCGGCGACGACGACACCGAGCGCCACGCGCCGGTCCCAGTCGAGCTGCACCTGGTCGAGCGTGCCGTCGGTGGCCTGCAGCAGCACCTCGAGCAGATCGCTCTTCAGCCGCATCAGGATCGGCTGCGTCTCGGGGTCGCCGAGGCGCGCGTTGAACTCCACCGTGTGCGGCTGGCCCATCGCGTCGATCATCAGCCCGGCATAGAGGAAGCCGGTGAACGGCATGCCGTCCCTGGCCATGCCGGCCACGGTGGGCAGCACGATCTCGTGCATCACGCGCGCATGCACGTTGGGCGTGACCACCGGCGCCGGCGAGTACGCGCCCATGCCGCCGGTGTTGGGGCCGGCGTCGCCGTCGAGCAGCCGCTTGTGGTCCTGACTGGTGGCCAGCGGCAGCACGTTCCTGCCGTCGCACAGCACGATGAAACTGGCCTCCTCGCCCTCGAGGAACTGCTCGACGACGACCCGCGCGCCACCGGCGTTGTGCGCCACGCCCAACGTGTTGTCGACCAGCATCCAGTCGATCGCCTGGTGCGCCTGCTCGACGCTCGTCGCCACCACCACACCCTTGCCCGCCGCCAGGCCGTCGGCCTTGATGACGATCGGTGCGCCCTGGGCCTGCACGAAGGCATGCGCCGCGGCCGCGTCGTCGAAGACGGCATAGGCCGCGGTCGGGATGCCGTGGCGCTGCATGAAGTCCTTGGCGAAGGCCTTCGAGCTTTCCAGCTGCGCGGCGGCGCGCGTCGGGCCGAAGATGCGCAGGCCGCGCTGGCGGAACAGGTCGACCACGCCGGCCGCCAGCGGTGCCTCGGGCCCGACCACGGTCAGGCCGATCTTCTCGGCCGCAGCGAAGTCCGCCAGCGCGCCCAGGTCGTCGATGGCGATGTTGGTCAGCGCGGCTTCCGCCGCGGTGCCGCCGTTGCCCGGCGCGACGAAGACCTTCTGCACGCGCGGCGACTGCGCCAGCTTCCAGGCCAGCGCGTGCTCGCGCCCGCCGCCGCCGATGACCAGCACCTTCATTCGTCGATCGCGGCGTTGTGGTAGACGGCCTGCACGTCGTCGAGGTCTTCGATGACGTCGAGCAGCTTGCGCATGCGCGCCGCGTCCTCGCCCTGCAGTTCGATTTCGTTCTCGGCGCGCATCGTCACTTCGGCCACCTCGGGCTGCAGCCCCGCGGCGGCCAGCGCGTTCTTCACGGCCTCGAAGTCGGCGACCGAACACAGCACCTCCACGGCGCCGTCGTCGTCGGTGATGACGTCGTCGGCGCCGGCTTCCAGCGCCACCTCCATCACCTTGTCCTCGTTCGTGCCGGGCGCGAAGATCAGCTGCCCGCAGTGGCGGAACTGGAAGGCCACCGAGCCTTCGCTGCCCATGTTGCCGCCGTACTTGCTGAAGGCATGGCGCACTTCGGCCACCGTGCGCACACGGTTGTCGGTCATGCAGTCGACGATGATCGCCGCGCCGCCGATGCCGTAGCCTTCGTAGCGGATCTCCTCGTAGCTCAGCCCTTCGAGCGCGCCGGAGGCCTTGTCGATGTTGTACTTGATGCGGTCGGCCGGCATGTTGGCCGCCTTGGCCTTGTCCACCGCCAGGCGCAGCCGCGGGTTGGCGCTCAGGTCGCCGCCGCCCTGGCGGGCGGCGACCGTGATCTCACGGATCACGCGCGTCCAGATCTTGCCGCGCTTTTCGTCCTGACGGCCCTTGCGGTGCTGGATGTTGGCCCATTTGGAATGTCCGGCCATGAAAGGGAACGCGGCGGGCGCTGCGGGTAGTTGGATAGACTGCCATTCTACTTTTGGGGCCACCCACCACAGGAGCCGCGCCGATGGCCGAACCGATCCTCGTTGCCCGCCACGGCGACATCGAATGCCAGCTGCTGCCCGCGCTGGCCAACCGCCACGGGCTGATCACCGGCGCCACCGGCACCGGCAAGACGATCACGCTGCAGACGCTGGCCGAGAACTTCAGCAAGCTCGGCGTGCCGGTGTTCATGGCCGACGTCAAGGGCGACCTGTCCGGCATCAGCCAGCCCGGCAGCATCCCGCCGAAGATGGCGGCGGTGCTGCAGGAGCGCGGCATCGAGCCGCCCGCGCCCAGGGCCTGCCCGTGCACGCTGTGGGACGTGTTCGCCGACGGCGCCAAGGCGCAGGGCCACCCGGTGCGCGCCACCATCTCCGACATGGGCCCGCTGCTGCTGGGCCGCATGCTGGGGCTGAACGAGACGCAGAGCGGCGTCTTGAGCGTGGTCTTCAAGGTCGCCGACGACTCGGGGCTGCTGCTGCTGGACCTGAAGGACCTGCGCGCGATGCTGCAGCACGTGGGCGACAACGCGGCACAGTACAAGACCGAATACGGCAACGTCAGCGCCGCCAGCATCGGCGCCATCCAGCGTGGGCTGCTGCAGATCGGCGAACAGGGCGGCGACCGTTTCTTCGGCGAGCCGATGCTCGACATCGCCGACTTCATGCAATCGGTGGACGGTCAGGGCGTGATCAACATCCTCGCCGCCGACCAGCTGATGAACGCGCCGCGGCTGTATGCGACCTTCCTGCTGTGGATGCTGTCCGAGCTGTTCGAGCAGCTGCCCGAGGTCGGCGACCAGGACAAGCCGAAGCTGGTGTTCTTCTTCGACGAAGCGCACCTGCTGTTCAAGGACGCGCCGGCGGCGCTGGTCGAGCGCATCGAGCTCGTCGTGCGGCTGGTGCGCAGCAAGGGCGTCGGCGTGTACTTCGTGACGCAGAACCCGCTGGACATTCCCGACACCGTGCTGGCGCAGCTGGGCAACCGCGTGCAGCACGCGCTGCGCGCGTTCACGCCGCGCGACCAGAAGGCGGTGAAGTCCGCGGCGAGCACGATGCGCGCCAACCCCGGGCTCGACATCGAGACGGCGATCACCGAACTCGCGGTCGGCGAGGCGCTGGTCAGCTTGCTCGACGAGAAGGGCCGCCCCAGCGTGACGCAGCGCGTCTACGTGCTGCCGCCGGGCAGCCAGATCGGGCCGATCACGGCCGAGCAGCGCAAGGCGCTGATCGAGGGTTCGCTGGTCGCCGGCACCTACGAGAAGACGCAGGACCGCGAATCGGCCTACGAGAAGCTGAAGGGCCGTGCCGCGGCCAGCGGCGATGCGGCCGAGCAGATCGCCGCCTCACCCGGCAAGGCAGGCCCGGCCGCCAGCCAGGACGGCGGCATGATGGGCGAGCTGCGCGACATGCTCTTCGGCAGCACCGGCCCGCGCGGCGGCAAGCGCGAGGGCCTGGTCGAGAAGGCGGCGTCGTCGGCGATCCGCAGCATGGGTTCGGCCGCAGGCCGCGAGATCTTCCGCGGCGTGCTCGGCAGCCTGCTGGGCGGGGCGAAGCGGCGCTGAGCCCTCGTCGCGCGATCCGTCCACCGGCACGCAGCCGGTCGTGGCCGGGGGCTGTGCCAGCGCTCAGGCCTTGCCGATCGCCCAGGCCTGCAGCAGCGTGTCGGCGCGGTGGCGGAAGCGCTGCACCTGGCCGGCGGCATTGAAATGCCAGATGTGCACCTCGTCGATCTCCTGCACCTTGCGGCCGGTGGCGCGCGCGCTGAAGTCCAGCGTCACCAGATCGACGACGGTCACGTCGTCGCCGAAGATCTTGTTCACCTCGAAGCGCGTGATCTCGATGTTCGAGAACAGCGCCTCGAAGAACTTCGGCACTTCCGAGCGCCCCTTCAGCGGCTGCAGCCAGGGGACCGGGTTCGGCGCGGTCGCGTATTCCCATTCCACGTCCTCGGCCAGCTGCGCCAGGATCGCGGGCACGTCGCCGCGGCCGAAGGCGGCGTAGATCTGCTGCACGGTCTCGATCGGGGTCATCGTCGTCCCTCCATCACCGGCGCTTCACCACGGGCCGGCCTTGTCTGCCCTACGCGCCGGGGCGGCTGGCGGATGCAGCCGGCGGCACGTGGACCTTTGCGTCAGCCTCAGGGAAAGGCCGGCATCGTCAGGTCGATGCCGTGGTCGGCGGCCTCGGGGTGGCGTCGGTGCAGCAAGTCCTGGATCTCGGCCACGCGTGCATGCGGCACGTCGACCATCAGCAGGATGCGCCCGGCGTCGAAATCGGCGTCGTAGGCCTTGAGCTTGACGCTCGGAGTCGACACGCCGATCAGCGTCGCGCCCCAGGCGCCGAGCATCAGGCCGACGATCGTGCACAGCACCAGCGTGCCGACGCCGAACTCGAAGCCACCGAGCGCGCCCAGCTTCAGCCACACGCCCACCGCCGCGCCGAGCAGCACGCCGATGCCGGCGCCGATGAAGAAGGCGTGGCGCACGTCGGTCTTCTGCAGCACACCGGCGGGGTGCAACTCGTCGAGGGCCAGGTCACGGCGCGCGAGGAAGTGCATGTGCCGGTCCTCGATGCGGGCCAGCAACAGATCGTTGGCGGTCTGGCGCGCGCTGGCCAGATCGGGCAACACCACATAAAGGCGTCTGCGCATAGGGCCTCCTGCCCCGCCCCGCCCGACCGACCGGCCGCCTCGGGACGGCGTGTGCGGTTTACGCCGTTGCGCGGGGGCTGTCAATGAGCGCGCTGGCCTGACGGCCCAAGTCGGGCGTCACCGGCCGCCGCATGGGGCGGCCCGACCCGTTCAGACGTCGAGGACGGTCTGGAAGCCGCCGTAGATCAGGCGCCGGCCGTCGAAGGGCATCGGGTTGTGCTCGGGCTGCGTCAGCGGGTCGGCCGCCATCTTCGCGTGGGCGGCGTCGCGCGTGGCCTTGTCGGGCCAGGCGATCCAGGCGAAGACCACCGTCTCGCCCGGCTCGCGCTTGACCGCCATCGGGAACGAGGTCAGCTTGCCTTCGGGCACGTCGTCACCCCAGCACTCGACCACGCGCAGCGCGCCGTGCTGCTTCAACCGCGCGGCGATCCCGGCCGCGTAGCGGATGTAGGTTTCGCGCTGGGCGTCGGCCACGGCGGCGACGAAGCCATCGATGTAGAGCATGTCGTTCTCCTGCAGGGTCAGGACTGCGGCCTTGAAGCGCATCACGATCACCGGCTGCGCGCCGATCCCTCGATGCCGGCGCCGCCGGCATCGCGGATCGCGTGCGGGAAGCGGACGGTGTGGGACGCCTACGAAGCCGACGGGTGGGCAACACCATAGCAACCGATGGGTGTGGTGTCACCCCCTTGGGAAGTCACCCCTGGGATGGGCACCGGTCGGCAACGGGTCGGCAGCTGGCGCCGGCCTCGCACCGTTTCGCGCGCCACGGCCACCGCCGGTCGCCTGGCCAGCGCAGGCCGCGGCGGCCGGGCCGAGAAT
>DAORHX010000179.1:0-7484 GCA_035438245.1 Rubrivivax sp. | reverse complement strand
CCGCCAGGGCGCGGAGTGAGTTATGCGGCACGACCCCGGCGTGAGCACCACAGCGCAGTCGGCCCAACGGGCCGACCGCCGCAGCATGAGCCCCTGGCGGGTGCCGCCTGTCGCGCCGTGCCGAAGCGCGACGAAGTTGGCTGTTTGAATTCGGCGGCTTTGCGCCGAGGCACAGATTCCGAATCCCTTGAATTGCGAATCCACATGGACCCGCCTCACGCGGTGGAGGTCGACCGCGCGATGCCGCGTTCATGCTTGGCCCCGCTGCGCCCGGGAAGGGATTTTGGGGCGACAGATTCCCGGCTCGAGCGCAAACTCGGCACCCGCGGCAGAACGCCTCCGACCCATCGCCCAGGAGCACAGCGTGAACGAGCCCATGTCCGAATCGACGCGCGAACGGCATCGCCACGCTCCGATTGCCGCAGACCATGTCAGGCTGAAGCGGGCATACGAGGCCGCTGATGCGCGCGACGGCACCCGCGTTCTGATCGACCGGCTGTGGCCGCGCGGCGTCAGCAAGCAAGCCGCTGCGCTGGACTTGTGGCTGAAGGAGCTCGCGCCGAGTACCGAACTGAGGCAGTGGTTCGGCCACGATGCGGCGCGCTGGGCAGAGTTCCAGCAGCGCTACGCCGAGGAACTGCGCGGCCACGCCGATCCATTCGAGCAACTGCGCGATCTGGCGCGCCAGGGGACGGTCACGTTGGTCTACGCCGCGCGCGACGAAAGGCACAACGACGCCGTCGTCCTGCGCGACCTGCTGCTGGGCCGCAAGCCGGGCGGTTGATCGCCCGCACGATCGCCCGGCACACGGGGCTGGCCCGTGCGCTGGGTGACCTTCGCGCGGGCGGCTGTGGTCAAGCCGGCACTGCCGGCAAGCCCGACAGCGCCATCGCCAGCTCGGCCTCGTCGTAGTCCTGGTCGACCAGCTTGCCCGAGAAGAAGGCGGTGTAGGCGCTCATGTCGAAGTGGCCGTGGCCGCACAGGTTGAACAGGATCGTCTCGCTCCTGCCTTCGGCCTTGCAGCGCAGCGCCTCGACGATCGCGCCCTTCACCGCGTGGTTGGCCTCGGGCGCGGGCACGATGCCCTCGGCACGCGCGAACAGCACGCCGGCCTCGAAGCACGCGCTCTGGTGGTAGGCGGTGGCTTCGATCAGGTCCAGGTCCTTCAGGTGGCTGACCAGCGGCGCCATGCCGTGGTAGCGCAACCCGCCGGCATGGAAGCCCGGCGGCGTGAAGGTGCTGCCCAGCGTGTGCATCTTGGTCAGCGGCGTCAGGTGCGCGGTGTCGCCGAAGTCGTAGGCGAACTTGCCGCGTGTCAGTGACGGGCAGGCGGCGGGTTCGACGGCGACGATGCGCCGCTGCTTGGTCTTGCCCTTGCCGCGCAGCTGCTGGCCGATGAACGGGAAGGCGATGCCGGCGAAGTTGCTGCCGCCGCCGGTGCAGCCGACGATGACGTCGGGGTCGTCGCCGGCCATCTCGAGCTGCAGCATCGCTTCCTCGCCGATGATCGTCTGGTGCAGCAGCACGTGGTTCAGCACCGAGCCGAGCGCGTACTTGGTGTCGTCGTTCGTCGCCGCCACTTCCACCGCCTCGCTGATGGCGATGCCCAGCGACCCCGGGTGGTCGGCACGCTGCGCCAGGATGGCGCGGCCGGCGTTGGTCTCGTTCGACGGGCTGGCGACACAGGTGGCGCCGTAGGTCTCCATCAGCGCACGGCGATACGGCTTCTGGTCGTAGGACACGCGCACCTGGAACACCTTGACCTGCAGCCCGAACAGGCTGCCGGCGAAGGCCAGCGACGAGCCCCACTGGCCGGCGCCGGTCTCGGTGCTGAGCTTCTTCACGCCGGCCTGTGCGTTGTACCAGGCCTGCGGCACCGCCGTGTTCGGCTTGTGGCTGCCGGCGGGCGAGACCCCTTCGTACTTGTAGTAGATCTTCGCCGGAGTGCCCAGCGCCTTCTCCAGCCGGTGCGCGCGGATCAGCGGGCTCGGCCGCCACAGGCGGAAGACCTCGCGCACCGGCTCGGGGATCGGGATCTCGCGCTCGGTGGACACCTCCTGCGCGATCAGCTCCATCGGGAACAGCGGCGCCAGGTCGTCGGGGCCCACCGGCTGCATCGTGCCCGGGTGCAGCACCGGCGCCGCGGCCACCGGCAGGTCGGCGGCGATGTTGTACCAATGCTTGGGCAGCTTGTCTTCGGGCAGCAGGAATTTGGTCGGGGTGGACATGGGCGGCTCGCTCCTCGGCGGCGGGTGGTCGGGACCCGCATGCTATACGCGGCGCCCACCTTGCCGCACCCCATGCAGGCCGCGCTCGAAGATCCGGGTCGGCGCCGTGTCGGGTGCAAACCCGATGGCGCAGTCCGCGTGCCGCCCCTATCTTCGGGATGTCGAATCGCAGTTCGGCTTTCGCGGTCCGTTGCGTCGACATCTCAACCACAACGAGGAGACACACCATGCATCGGGTTGTTCTTGGCGCGGCGCTGTGCTGCGCGTGGCTGCTTGCGGGCTGCGGTGGCGGCTCGGAAGGGACTGCCGCAGGGTCGCTGGAGTCCGCCCAAGGTCGCGCGGCGGACTCGACTGCCGCGTCGCATGCGGGGCCGCTGAAGCTCAGCGTCGTGTCGAGCGACCCGCAATGGGTCTCCGGCGGCGATGCACGCATCCAGGTCCGCACGTCGCGCCGGCAAGCTGACGCGCTCGAATTCCGGCTCAACGGCGAGAAGATCGATGTCGACCTGGTCGACACCGCCGATGGCCTGGAAGGCATGGTGCGTGGCCTGGGCCTGGGCAAGAACCGGCTCGAGGTGCGGGCCCGTCAGGGCCACGAGCGCCACTCGCTGACACTGACCAACTGGCCGGTCGAGGGCCCGATGTTCAGCGGGCCGCAGCAGACGCCGTTCGTGTGCACGACGATCCAAAGCGCGGTGCAGCGCCAGCCGCGGGTCGACAGCGCCAGCGCGCCGGGCTACCGCGTCACCGACGCAACGGGCCAGACCCTGGGCTACAGCCGCGATTGTTCGATCGACACCTTCGTCGCCTACCTCTACCGCAGCACCGCCAACAGCTGGAAGACGCTGCCCGGCGACGGCAGCCGGCCGGCCGACATGGGCACCACCACGCTGGCCGACGGCAGAACCGTCGACTTCATCGTGCGCCGCGAGATCGGCTCGATCAACCGCTTCCTCTACAGCATCGCCATGCTGTCCGCCGGCCCCGCCGCGGACACTGCGGCGCAGGACGACACCCGGCTGTGGAACCGCAAGCTGCTGTACTGGTTCCAGGGCGGCGTGGCGGTGGGGCACAGCCAGGGCACCGTGCACAGCGGCTCGCTCAATGCCGACATCCTCGGCCAGGGCTGGGCCATCGTGCACAGCAGCGGCAACAACACCGGCACGCACTACAACCTGAACCTGGCCGGCGAGACGGCGATGATGACCAAGGAGCGCTTCATCGAGCGCTACGGCGTGCCGCTGTACACGGTGGGCCTGGGCGGCTCGGGCGGGGCGATCCAGCAGTACATCATTGCGCAGAACCACCCCGGCGTGCTCGACGGCCTGCTGCCGGTGCAAAGCTACCCCGACATGGTGACGCAGACCATCCACGTCGGCGACTGCGAACTGCTCGAGTACTACATGGACGCCACCGACCGCGCCAACCCGAAGTGGCGCACGACGAAGAACCGCACCTGGCTGGTCGGCTTCAATGCCGAGCAGGACGATGTTGGCAACAACCCGAAGGTCAACGACCCGCTGGCGCCGCTGAAGACGGCGCTGGGCTACAGCACCGCCAAGGGCACGACCGAATGCGTGCCGGCCTGGCGCGGCTTGACGCCGCTGACGATGAACCCGTGGTACGGCCAGGCGGCCAACCAGCAGAACTGGCTGCCGCAGAGCGACATCGCGGCGATCCGCTGGACGCACTACGACGACTTGCGCAACGTCTACGGCATCGACGAGACCGGTGCGGCGCGCATCACCTGGGACAACGTGGGCGTGCAGTACGGCTTGCGCTCGCTGCAGGAAGGCAAGATCTCGCCGGCGGAGTTCCTGCACCTGAACTGGCACATCGGCGGCTGGAAACACCCGAACCAGATGGTGCAGGAGACCTTCCCGTTCTTCGGCACCACGCAGGCCGAGATCAACAAGGCGCTGACCATCCCCGGCTACTTCGACCCGTGGAGCCGCAAGAACATGCTGGCCAGCGTCGGCGACGGCCAGCCGATGCCGCGCAGCGTGGGTGACACGATCGCCATGCGTGCCGCCTACACCAGCGGCCACGTGTTCCGCGGCAAGCTCGAGGTGCCGGCGATCGACCACCGCCAGTACATGGAGCGCGAGCTCGACATGCACAACGCGCACCAGAGTTTCGCGGTGCGCCAGCGTGTGCTCGACGAGGCCGGCCACAGCAGGAATCTGGTGATCTGGTTCACCGACACCACGCCGGGCGTGGCCAAGGCCAGCCAGAGCCTGCAGGCGCTGGCGGTGATGGACCAGTGGCTCAGCAACATGCGTCTCGCTCCGGGCAAGGGCATTGCGCGCAACAAGCCCGAGATGGCGGTCGACGCCTGCTTCAACCTGCAGGGGCAGTTGATCCACGCCGGCGCCGACGCCTGGAACGGCATCCTCGACCGCAGGGCGCCGGGGGCCTGTACGCAGCAGTTCCCGCTGTACGGCACCTCGCGCACCGTGGCCGGCGCGCCGCTCGAAGGCGGCATCTACCGCTGCGCGCGCAAGAGCGTCGAGCGCGCGCTGCACGACGGCACCTATGCGCCGTGGCGGCCGAATGCGGCCGAGGTGGCGAAGCTGAAGGCGATCTTCCCGCAAGGCGTGTGCGACTACAGCCGGCCCGACCAGGCGCGGCCGCAGCGCGGGTAGGGTGCGTTGGGGCCGGGGCGCTCTGCAGGCCCCGGCCGCGCTTGACGGCGAGCAACGCCTCGGGTGCAGGCCGTGTGGACAATGGTGGCCCGTCCGCTACGACTTGCCGATGCCCGTGCTCATGCTGCCGCTGCGAAATCCGTCCCTGTTGCGTCGCGCCGTTGCCGGCGCAGCGCTGCTCGTCTGCGCCACTGCGGTTTCGGCGCAGCCGGCCGCCGCGCCGCTGCCCGGCGAGTTCGTCGTCATCGACGGCCGCGTCGACGCCGGCACCTACGGCGGCTGGAAGCTGTTCCACAGCAGCTGCCACGGCTGCCACGGGGTCGGTGGCGTCGGCAGCGGCGTGGCGCCGAACCTGGTCGAGAAGATCGGCAACTACACGCCGCGCGGTTTTGCGACCAAGGTGCTGAGCAGCTACCGCATCGTGCCAATGTCGCCCGACAGCGGCCCGCCGGAAACGCTGGCCGAGCGCGACGCGCTGCTCGAACTGGTGATGCGGCGCGAGCGCCAGGAGCGCGGCCAGCCGCTGATGCCGGCCTGGGAGACGGACGCCGCGGTGGCGCCGCACGTGCTCGACCTGTACGCCTACCTGAGCGCGCGCGCCGAAGGCGGCCTGGGCCCGGGCAAGCCGAAGCTGCTGCCGGCGCCACGCTGAGGGCGCGGCCGTCTGCGGGCCGTCAGCGCAGGATCTGCAGCGCGCGCTCCATGCCGCCGGACATGATCGAGATCAGCGCCTTGTCGCGCACCGCCGGCTTCGGGTGGAAGGCGATCGACAGGCCGGCCGCCAGCATCATCGGCAGGTCGTTGGCGCCGTCGCCCACCGCGATGCACTGCTCGGTGGAAATGCCCATCAGCTCGGCCACCTCGAGCAGCACGCGCTTCTTCTCGGCGCCGTCGACGATGTCGCCCCAGGGCCGGTCGAACAGGGTGCCGGTGAGCCGGCCGTTGAAGCTGCCCAGCGTGTTGGCGCGCGCGAAGTCCAGCTTCAGGTGCTGGCGGATGCGCTCGCTGAAGAAGCTGAAGCCGCCGCTGATCAGCAGCGTCTTCAGCCCCGCGTCCTGGCAGGCGCGCACGAACTCCGCCACGCCGGGGTTCAGCTGCAGCCGCTGGTCGTAGACCTGCTGCAGTGCGACTTCGGGCACGCCGGCGAGCAGCGCGACGCGGCGGCGCAGGCTGTCCTTGTAGTCGGCGATCTCGCCGCGCATCGCCGCTTCGGTGATGGCCGCCACCTCGGCCTTGCGGCCGGCGATGGCGGCGATCTCGTCCACGCATTCGATGTTGATCAGCGTCGAATCCATGTCGAACGCGATCAGCCTGTAGTCGGCCAGGTTCAAGGGCGGCCGGATGCCGCGGATGAACAGGCCGGGGGCGTACTCGGTGGCGGACATGGGGCGCGCATCTTAAGCCGCCCGCCTTGCGCGCCGCAGCGCCGGCGTCAGTGGCGTTCGCCGCTGATGTAGTGCTCGAGCTGCTCGATGATGAACTGGTGGTCGGCGATCGTGGCCTTCACCAGGTCGCCGATCGACACCAGCCCGATCAGCTGCCCGCCGGCGTCCAGCACCGGCAGGTGGCGCAGCCGGTGCTGCGTCATCAGCGCCATGCACTCGTCGCTGGTCTGGTCGGGCCGCACGTACATCACCGGGCTGTCCATCAGCTCGCCGAGCCGCGTCTGCGGCGCCGGCCGGGCCGTGAGCACGAGCTTGCGCACGCAATCGCGCTCGGAGAACAGGCCGACGACGCGGCCGCCCTCGACGATCACCAGCGCGCCGATGTTCTTGTCGACCATCAGCCGCACCGCCTCGTGCGCCGACACCGTCGGCGCCAGCGTGTAGACGGCCTGATCGGGCTTGCCTTGCAGGATCTGCGCCACCGTATGCATGCTGCACCCCTTCACGAATCCCTCGGACGGGGCCAGTGTGCGCTCTCGCGCGGCCGGGGTAAAGACTGACGCGCCGCTCAGCGTGCCGCGGCAAGCTGCTGCGCCACCGGCTTGCCCAGCGAGCGCAGCAGGTCGCGCATGAAGGCGGCGCGCTGCGCCGCTTCGGGAACTTCTCGCTCGATGCGCAGCTTGTCGTTGCCGGCCAGTTTGATGTGCCGGTTCTTCTGCACCAGCGCGATCACCGCCATCGGGTCGATCGGCGGGTTGGGGCGGAACACCAGGTTCATCAGCTTCGGCCCGGCGTCGATCTTGGCCACGCCGTAGGGTTTGGCCAGCACACGCAGGCGGTGCGTGTCGAACAGGGTCTGGCCCTGGGGCGGAAGCTTGCCGAAGCGGTCGGTGATCTCCTCGAGCAGGGTGTCGATCTGTTCGGCCTTCTCGGCCGTGGCCAGCCGCTTGTACAGGTTCAGCCGCGTGTGCACGTCGCCGCAATAGGCATCGGGCAGCAGCGCCGGGGCGTGCAGGTTGATCTCGGTGGTGGCGCCGAAGGGGCTCATCAGGTCGGGCTCGCGCCCGGCCTTCAAGGCGCTGACCGCTTCGGCCAGCATGTCGTTGTAGAGCTGGAAGCCGACCTCCATCATGTTGCCGCTCTGGTTCTCGCCCAGCACCTCGCCGGCACCGCGGATCTCCAGGTCGTGCATCGCCAGGTAGAAGCCCGAGCCCAGCTCCTCCATC